>JAJYOM010000004.1 GCA_021796175.1 Thermoplasmata archaeon | reverse complement strand
CAGTGCGATGGACAGGTGCGTCTTGCCGACACCCGGAGGGCCGAGGAAGACGATGTTCTCGGTGTTGTGCACAAAGCGCATAGTCATGAGCTCGTCCACTAGCTTCCTGTCTATCGTCGGCTGGAACTTGAAGTCGAAATCCTCCATTGCCTTCCTTGCAGGAAAACTCGAGAACTTCAGCCGCATCTGCATGCGCCTGGAGCCCTTCGCCTCCAGCTCCATCCTGAGCATTTCGTCGAGCACCTCCATGAATGTCCTGTCCCCTGCGTTGGCCAGCACGCTGTCGATCATTGAGTTCATCGTCTTCAGGCCGAGTCCCTCGAGCGAGCTGTGAACCCTCTCGTAGACAAGGTCCATGTCACTCACCCGCCAGCGTGTCGTATTCGGCCAGATTCCTCTTCTCCACGTCCGCATACTGCCTGAGGTTCCCCTCCCTGACAGTTTTCAGAAGACCGTCGAAATGCTCCTTCTGCCTGGAAATCCTTCCGCCGCCCTGGAGCATTGCGTGCTCAGCCACGACCGTGCCGTCAACTGTCACCGACAGCCTGCCGCCGAGCTCCGTGACGGACGCTTCCCTGCCCGCGTGTTTCCACGGCACAGAATAGCGGTTGCCCAGGTAGGAGACATAGCAGTCGCGCGACACCTTCCTGGTGTCCGTGAGCTTCATCGCATACGGCGGGTGTCCCTGCACCGGATTGAGTTTCTCGAGTTTCAGCCTGTCGAACGGTATTTCGCCGGTTGTCCTGTGCACCTCGCCGTTGACCCTGTCGCACCACTGGAGCGCCTGGCCGTTGACATCGGCCGGTGACGTGAATGTCCTGCCGCTCCAGAAGTCTCCGCGCACGTACTTCATCGTGTTCTCGATTTTGCCCTTGCTCTGCGGCCTGTACGGGTGGCAGAGCCTTGGCCATATGCCGTGGAACTCGAGGAAGTCCATGAGGAGCGGGTTGAAGGTGGAATCGGATGCCTTCGCCTTCCTGTCCAGCACGACCTGTTTCATGTTGTCATACAGGATGGCGCTCGTGTACCCGCCGAAATACCGGAACGCGTTCGTGTGCTGCCTGATGAGCGTCTCGGTCTTCATGTCTGTGGAGAACTCGATATAGCGCATCCTGGAGTAGCCGAGAATCATCGCGAAGCAGTAGAGGCGCAGCAGGATGCCGTCTATGAGTATGGGACCGAATGTGCCGTAGTCCACCTGCGCCTGCTCGCCTGGCTTGGTCTCGAAGCGCCACACCGCCTTCACCCTCATGTCGTTGCGTATGGTGCGGCAGTAGTCCTTGAGTATCGTATATTCTCCCGCATACCCCTTTGCCCTTATCTCCTCCAGTATCCTCACGCCCGAGAGGTTGTACCCTTCAATCCTCTCCCTGATATACGGCTTGTAAGGCTCCAGGATAGAGAGTCTGCCGTTTCCTGTGGAGCCGTATACAGGCGGTTCCCCGGACAGCAGGTACTTCCTTACCGTGTTCCTGCTCACCCCTGTCTGCCTCGCCATCTCGCTCACACTCATTCCCTGTTCCTTCATTTCCTTAAACAAATGCCACTCCTCCGCTTCCAGCATGTTCAAACCACCAGCTCTCCACTGCAGGTGGAAAGGGTGGTAAGAATTCGCCGCCGTTCTTGCTCAATTTGTCTCCGCCGAAGATGGTAAAATTTAGAACGCCACGTCCACGCAGGAGAAGATTGACGACATATGCGCAGTCGTCAATGAGCGCCTCGAGGACTAGAGGAGGATGCCCCTTCCCCGGGAGCTGTTCGCGGTGTTCATGGATGCATACCATGCACGGCTCAGGGACGGTGACAAGATGAAGGAGGTGAGCATATTCACCGCCATAGGCGTTGACTTCGAGGGGCACAAGTCGATACTCGGATACTGGGTGAAGGAGGGCGGGGAGAACAGGCAGCACCGGTTTGACGTGCTGCAGAACCTCATATCCAGGGGAGCGACGAAGGTGCTCGTCTTCGTCACGGACGACTTCTCGGGGCTGAAGGAGGTGCTTGCGAAACTCTACCCCTACAGCGATCACCAGCTATGCTGCATACACCTGAAGCGCAATCTGAAGAGGCACCTGTCGAGGAAGCTCTATTCGGATGTGAAGGAGAGGCTCTTCCTCTTCTTCAATGCGCACGGGATGGACGAGGGCGTGAAACAGTTCGATGCCATCACGGATGCTGTCTCGACAGAGAACGGCGAACTCGCAGAGAGGCTGAGGGGCAGGAAGGAGAACTACACTGCCTTCCTGAAGTACCCGCGCGATGTCAGGAAGAACATATACACGACGAATTCGGTGGAATCGGTGAATGCCGGCCTGGAGTGCATGCGATACGACCTTGGCGGCTACTTCCCCTCCAGGCGTTCCCTGGACATCAACTACTATATCCAGATAGAGCACAGGAACGACGTGTGGCTCAGGAGACCAGTGGCCACTGTCTCCTCGAACACCTACGAACTGAGGCAGATGTTGTGCGCCGTCGAGAATGAGCAACCGAGAGTGGAAGTCTCAACATGGCAAGAACCGCGAACCATGAAGCGAGGACCAAGGGTGAACTGGTAACAGTGTCACTCGAAGCAGGTCGACAACGGGAGACACCGAACCCACGTTGGCTCAGGTATCCCTACGCAGACCGGCAGGCCGTAACGAACAGTGAAGTCAGATGTAGCATCGTGAGCCTTACCCGCAGCAATGCGGTGAGTGAACGCGCCGAGACTTTAACATGCTGTCGAAGGCAGTATCCCTCAACCGATAATGCGGTCTGGTTGTCGGAGCGTTCCGGTGTAGCAGGCACGGCATGTCGGGAAGGTTGTTCAGTGGAAGACGGGAGATCCGATGAATGTGTCGCAGCAGCCATATTGGCGTCAGTCTGCGTAAGCGTGCCCATAAACGCAACCCGTGAAAGGGCACGCAAGGCACCTTCGGAAGTCAGAGGGGAGAGTAGTAGCAATGAACTTCCTGCAATGGGAAGGGATGCGAAGGATCCCCGCTTTAGCCATGCGTCGAACGGAACAGGGGGCAGTCCTATGTCACCGGAAGGTGTAGCACATGGATGACAAAGTCCGCATGTTCCGCGAGACGCTCTATCTGTCAGCAAAGGCAGACGGGAAACGTAGGTTCCATGCACTCTGTGACAAGGTATGTCGCACCGACATACTCAGGGAGGCATGGAACACGGTCGAAAGAAATGGTGGCACACATGGGATAGACAATGTACGCATTCAGGACATAGAAAACAGCGAGGAATTCATACAGAACATGGCACAGGAACTCAAGCAGCGCACATACAGACCATCACCTGTCAGGAAGGTGCTCATACCCAAGTCGAACGGAAAGATGAGGGCACTGGGCATCCCTACTGTCAAAGACAGGGTCGTTCAGACAGCGGTCAAACTTGTCATTGAGCAGATATTCGAGGCAGACTTCGAGGACTGTTCATTCGGCTTCAGACCGGACAGGTCGGCGCACGATGCGGTAGACGAGGTCGTCAAGTACCTCAACTTCGGCTGCGAACAGGTCATAGACGCGGACATCAGCGGATGCTTCGACAACATTCCAAAGCACCCGCTCATGATGGCAGTGGCGAGAAGGATTGTGGACGGCACCATACTGGCGCTCATCCGCTCATTTCTCGATGCCGGCATCATGGACGGCAGCGAATTCAGCTACACCGCGGCAGGAACACCGCAGGGCAGCCCAATCAGCCCGCTCCTTGCCAACATCTACCTCGACCATCTCGACAAGAGGTGGAAGAGTGCAGCACACACAACGGAAACGCACCTCATCCGTTATTGCGACGACTTCGTCATCCTCGGCATGGGCAGCATGGAGAAGGAGATGGAGTTGCTCAGAGAAATCATGGGCGAACTCCAGCTCCAGCTCAGCGTGGAGAAGACGAGGCTCACAACGGCGGAACGGGGGTTCGACTTCCTCGGCTTCCACTTCGCCAGGCACTATTCCAGAAGGAGAAGGAAGAGGGTCACGAGATGGATGCCGTCAAGTAGAGCACGCACACGCATCAAAGAGAGCATAAGACAGAAGACGAACAAATCGAATCTTGCAACGACAACACCATACGCTGCAAAGCAGGCAGTAACAAGAACAATCACAGGATGGTACCAGTATTTCAGGCACGGCATGAGCACACAGGCATTCACAGAAATACACGACTACGCGGAACTCTCCATCGGCAGGATGTTCAGCCGGTGGAAACAGCGCAAACACATAGAAAAGAGAATGAAACTCGAACGGCGTGGCCTCACACTCGACAGGCCACCACCGGCCACGCCGTACGCAAAGAGAGCAGGAGCGGTCAGATGAAGGCTACCGGTGAGCCGTATGCCCGAAATGGGCCTGTACGGTTCGACGAGGGGCGGCAGGAGAAATCCTGTCGTCTACTCTATCAATTTCACCGCGCATGACAGCAATGAGCTGACTCACAGGGTGAAGAGGGAGATGCTGAGGCTGCGGAAGAGTCCCGGACTGCTTGAGAGACATCTCAAGCAGTCAGATTTGAAATGGAAATGGTTGCCCAATTAACATGGGAATCTATAGATTGTAGGTGGCGGTCTAGGATATTTCTCGTTTAATAGATGATTGTGACAGAAGTGCCGAAGAAGCCAAGAAAACTCGCTCTGCACCAGAGCACAAACTTATTCCCTAATAGTGGGAGTTAAGAATAAATAGCATGATATATTTTTAGTTTCTAATGGTAGCCAAAGTGTACTTGGCACTGGGCATCTTTAGCGTCATTTTATTGTCTACAGCCACCGGCGCCTTGGCTTCGCCGAAGACTGTAGTGGTTTATAGTGGAACAGTCACCGATCAAGGTAATTCAGGGTTGGGAGGCGTTGTTGTATATGTAGCCACTGGTACTTATAGCGGATACGCGACTACCAACAATCAAGGTCAATGGGATGTCCCTCTGAATGGTGCGGGAACGAAAGTGACTGAAGATTACTATTGGAATGCCAGCACTGGCCCACTTTTAGCCTCTGTTACACTTCCCTACACAGATTTTGTTTACAATGAAAAGGTTACAGTATGGGAAACAAGCATTCAAGAAAACTTCTCGTTTGAATATCCTCACACATTTCCCAGGACGAGCCCTAATAACGATTCCGTCAAGTTTGCCGTTTCCAACACTGTAACAATCTCTTTTGGCATTCAGTACAGTGGTAGCCTTTCCGCCTATGGGTTCCTAAATATTGGCGGAAGTCTTGGTTACGGATCCAATCTAACGGTGGGGTCCTCAACGAGCCTTACTGACTACCAACCATACTTCTTCTACAGGTCCCAGGGGACCATTTATTCCATTGAAGACGCTTCTGGCAATAAGGTTGCATATGTCGAGCCCTATGCAGCATCCGATGGTTTTAGCACTGCCAATACGCAAGATTACATGACTTATGGGCAGGCGCTAAGTGTTTCCAGACAGTTGGATATAAACGCAAGCGTAGAAGTAGCAGGTGGCGCGAATCCGTACACCTATA
This sequence comes from Thermoplasmata archaeon, assembly GCA_021796175.1. Taxonomy (GTDB): domain Archaea; phylum Thermoplasmatota; class Thermoplasmata; order Sysuiplasmatales; family Sysuiplasmataceae; genus JAJZXY01. The sequence continues at coordinate 24,377 of JAJYOM010000004.1, read as the reverse complement.
CAAAATCTGCATCAGGTTCCCAGATAATTGATTCGGCCCTTTGGCTTAAGGCGAGTGTCCCATTGTTTGGATCGGTTTCATTCAAAGTCGAAGAGTCTGTAGCGTCAGGAAGCGCACAATCGGTTTCTGCTATTATCTACAATTCAAATACATACCCGGTTTGGTATTTAATCTGGCTCGGAGGAACTAATTACTATGGCGGGTTTGATATGCATGTTTGGTACAATGGCACTTCCTTTCCGTACGGTTCGAACCCGCCTTGACAGACTTCATATGGGAATATAGGATCAAACACTAAATGACGATGTACAGAACGAATAAACGCGTGGGCTTCGGCATATATGGGATCAAACTATCACCCCGGTGTCAATACTTGGTAAATAAGGCGCGATTATTGAAATCCAATCTAGGTAATGAAGAGTTGCTGAGAATTCGGAACATGATATTCGTCCTTTCACTAGCCGTATTTCTGCTTTCCGTGACATCACCTGTTACTGCCGATACAGCTCATTCCAGTTCCCAGGTCGTAATGTCAGCAGTTGCTCGTCAGAACAACCTGATATCAGCCCCTCACCGAGTTCTGCGTTCAGTTAAAATCAGCAATGTAAACAGCTACCTGAGCAATAATACAGTCCCCGACTCAAACGCGATTACTGCCATTCAGACTAATGGAGAATACGCAGTCGCTATTGCTTATGTTCCCACATCAGGGTACATTTACGTTAACGACCAGCAATCTTCTACCGGAGGACCATCCCCGAGTATCACAGTAATAAATGATAGGACGGACTCGATTCTGACTACCATAAACTATACATTATTAGGAGGCGCCGGGAGCGAGTCGCTTCCCTCTCAGTATGACCCCGTCAACGGATTCATATATTTCGCCAACCAGTGGTCCCTTCTCATTTTCAACACGACTTCGAATCGTGTTGTGAAAAATTTCTATTTGCCTTCATATGAGACCATATCAGGGATGGCAATAAATCCTGTCACAGGGAATCTGTATTTTGTTACTCCTCAGGGAATGGTTGGAGTGATCAACGCAACTTCCAACACCATCGTCCAAAATCGTACTCTTGCTTCTTCCGCATTCTCCATCGCTTTCGACTCGTATAGCGGTTTGCTGTATGCCTCGGCCTCTAATTCGACTGCCGAGGGACTTATTTATGTTCTCAATGGAACGACTCTTCAAACAGTCAAGACAATGGATGAAAGCCAAACCTATTCCGGATGTATTGTTTACGACCCTTCCGTGAATGTTGTTTATTATACCCAGGGGCCCGGGACACCCGGTCCCCTTTACGTTTTTGATGGGAGAAACGGCAATCTTGTCGGCACATATTTGAAGGGTCTGGATCCAACCTTTATGACCTTGGGCGGTACGAACGGCGACATCTACATGATAAACAATGGAAACATAGTTGTGGTCAACGTGTCGAATTACACAATTTCCTTGACCTACAAAGAGGATGTGACAAGCATGGCTATTGCCTCATCCCTGGGAAAGTTGTACGGCGTGCTTTCTCCAGAAGTCAACGGTACTGTTGTTGCCTTTCATATCTCATGGGCTAATGGTGTTTACAACGTTTCATTCAGGGAGAAAAGCCTTCCGACTGCATTCCCCTGGGACGTTACCGTGGATGGTTTGATCGAGCAGACAGACTATCCCACTCTCCATTTCTTCTTACCAAACGGAAGCTACAGCTTCATTGCAAGCTCATCTGGCTTCGCTTCATTTCCTTTGCAAGGCGTGGCTCATGTCAACGGCTCGAACGCCAGCATTCAGCTGTTGTTTTCTGCAATCACGTATCCCGTTGCCTTTCACGAAAACGGTCTTAGGGGTGGAATTCCATGGGCAGTATCTGTGGAGGGAGTAAGCGCCAGTCAATCAGGCGTTCGAGTTACAAGTATGGTCAATATCACTTCCAAAACGCCGTATATCATGCTGAACATCACAAACGGTACATATGTCTACAATGTGCAGCCAATCAAAGACTGGTCAGTCAATCAGACCGGTGGCATAATCAATATCACCGGCGACAACGTCACTGTGCAGCTTGAATGGACAGCAGTCCAGCCTCCATTCCTCTACAGGAGTTTGTGGGGTCTTCCAGTCTTCGCATGGTTGCAGTTCTTGGAGGTGGCCGCGGTCATCGCAGGTACGATACTGGTTAGTGAGTTTGTCAGAAAGACAAGCGGGAAGAAATGATGCTCTTACCGCCGGAATGGTGACAAACTGGCCGGTTGACAGACAATCAGGAAATCAGCTCCTCCGGGATTTATGTAGGATGGCTGAGATTGAGTAATGTCCTCATAGCCCATTCCGGCACAAACGGCACACGCCTCCAGTACAGAATTGAGAAGGACTGGAAGCACAATCCTGCAGGTGACGAGCATGAGATAAGGCGCCTCTACCAGAAATACCATGATGATGGGCATTTCAGGACAGACGCCTCAATCACTGAAATGCTCATCTTCCTGTACAACCGGTGTGAGTATGAGGCTGTAGGCTCATACTTCCGCAAGAGCATAATGACTGTGGCGGAAACAAATCCAGACAGCCATGTGCGCACATGCAAAGAGCGAAGCGGAAAGACCGAAGGGTTCATGACAGTGATCAAGTCGACAACCGCCTTCGATGCTAAACCATTCAGAAGTGGACGAAGATGATTTGAACGTTCCTGTCACTTCACATTCCTCGGCAAGATATTCGCTGCACTCATAAGGCTGCAGCATGGCATCAGGAAGCATCTCGGCTCACTGACATACATAACATAGAATCATCAGCCGAGGCAGTGGAAAGTCGCGGCTAAAGAAGACACGCCATGGTGTTTATGGAGAACTGGCATGCAAGAAGGGAATAAAGATCACGGAAGGGCTAAAAGTTCGACTCCATCGCGCTCGATGCTTTTTCAGTAGAGTTTGAAATAGAGCGACAGTTTCAGCCATTCTCTCCCAGGCTTCACAGTGAGCGAGCTTATTTAACAGAAATTGACCCAGTGCCCGGCCGCCTTCTCGTTTGCAACATTCAGCAGATGAAAATGGTTCGGTGAAGCAGGCAATCCGCAATGTAGCTGACAGAACAGGTTTACTGCAACACCCTGGAGAACTGTTTCAGGTTGTGCGTTAAATTTTCACCCTTAAGTGCTGTGACATCTGCCTGAAAAGATCTGCAATCTCCTCTTTTTCCATGGACCTGTTCTTCAGCGAACTGAAAAAGAGACTGATGAACTGTCCGTATAGCAGAAAGTCTCCGGTGCCGGGATCCTCATGCACTTTCTTGAAGACGTAATCGTACATGTCTTTCATCATGCCGCCTTTTTCCATATCCTTCTCTATCTGCCTGGCAGTCCTGTCCGCATTAAATCCAAGTGAAGGCGGCAGCCACACTTCGACATCATATTTCGGTGAGAAAGTCATCTTCCCGTCCTTCAGAATCCAGGCAGCCCTGAAATCTCTTTCCCAGAGAGTGCTGGCAATTACATCCAAGACTCTTCTTTCAGATGAATAATCCACGCCGCCGGTAAGATCGTAAATTACCTTTGAACCATCCGCGTTCACATGTCTGCGCTGTTCAATCTGAGCAGCAATGCGTTTCTCATTCATCGTGGCTCACTCTGTTCGCGGCAGATGGAGGTGACATGCAGATCAAACATCAAGCAATCGTCCATCAGCTCACGACCTGCTTCGTCTCATCCAAAATACCGTTTGAGCATCTTAATGATTGGCCGGCCATCGAATCTTCCAGTATACTGCTGCTCGCGGTGCGTTGCTTTTGAGTTTCACAAAATGCTCACTGTAATGCCCGCCATGACTTCTGATATCAGTTGCTGGCGAAATTCGAGCACTGAGGTGACTGGTGCCGGCTGGATGCCCAGTCCGATGTAACCTCCGGAAGATCCGGTCACACTCATATTGTGCGTATTCACATAATCCCAGATTTCTTTTTTGTAGCTTCTCCTGATTTCATGGGCAGCCAGATACTTCTTGAATTTCTTAATTGTCTTTGAACTCTTTCTGTTGTGCGCTGCACTGACATGAATTTCCAGCCTTGAATCCGGAGTGACATAGAGGTCATCCCTGTCAATCCACTTTGAAACATCCTTCTCGAAAATCACCTTTGCAAGAACCTTTCCTGTCCTCCCGGGATGTGAAAAGTCCACCGCGGCAGTCAGATCATATATGACTGAACCATTCACGGCATTTCTCCTCGAGTTGACGATCTGGTATTCGAGTGTGCTGTCCGGAATGATACCACCTGCGTTTGGAACGTCAAGTCGCTACTAATACTTTGACGGTGAGCAAGATGTCGGTTGCTGCTTATAAAATGCAGTGTCCCGACTCCGATTATACCCTGCAGCAGTCATTCGGGGGTTGATGTATGCTGTCAGACACAGTCACTTTGTGAATAGGGCGGGACCGTTGTGCCGGATGTGCATTTCAACGAACACTTGCGTACGACTGCCGTTTCTCTGCGGTCTCACGGCTCATAACTGTTTCTTTGTTCTTTCTGACCCACTCAACGAGCGAGTCAAGGTGAGCCCTGAGCTCCTGGCCCTTGTCAGAAAGATTGTACTCGACTCTCGGCGGCGTTTCCGGATAGACTCTCCTGATGATCACACCCGTCTTTTCGAGATCCATAAGCCTGTCTGAGAGACAGGCCGAGCTTATTCCCTCAATCATTCTCTTGAGCTCGTTGAACCTTGCGTTCGGTTTCAAACCCATTGCGTGTATTACAGGCATTGTCCATTTCTTGCTCAGCTGGTTGAAAAAATCAGAGGCGAAGGCACACTCCTTCACCGTGCTCTGATCTAACTCTGCGTGTGTTTTCAAGTCAATTCACTTTACCTGGTTGAAAATTTCAATCTGGTATATAAACCAGATGTGAAACAGCGCCCTGCCATTCAAATTGTATTTATGCGGACTGTGCAATAGTTCAGCCGTGGAAGGTATCAGCATCAGGCACGCGGTCGCCGGTGATGCACGCCAGATCGCAATAGTTCATGTGGACAGCTGGCGCGCAACATACACCGGTCTTATTGATCCTGAAGTGCTATCCGCGCTCTCCTACGATTCCCGGGAGGCAAGATGGCTGGAATGGATCGCGGAGAAGAAAAGCAACATACTCGTGGCCCAGAAGGATGATGACGGGAAGATAATCGGTTTCTGCTCTTCCGGGCCGACAACCGACAGGGATCCGAGGTTCAGTTCCGAAATTTACGCTTTATATCTTCTGCCTGAATACCAGAGGAAAGGCATAGGCAGGGAACTGGTCAGGCTTACCGCATCACAGCTTATCACAGACGGCTTCAATTCTGCAATGACATGGGTTCTGGCGGACAACCCCTCTAGAAAATTCTACGAATCACTGGGTGGGAAGGTGATTCGCAGCAGGGCTATAACCATCGGCAGTTCAGATATTGAGGAACTGAACTACGGCTGGGATGACCTGAAACTGCTGCAGTCCGGCAGGGCACGTATTTGACGTCTGCCGGTGCTTATGTGCATTTTAGCTGGCAACGATGATGCCTGTTGGCTGCGACTGTGCCGGCGGAATAGCCTGCCCGCTGAAAACAGACAGCGACTGTGTAACACTGCAAGCGGCGTCATTCTGCGCCTTTCCTGACAACCGGTGGGACTGTCTGCCTTTTCAGGAAGTCAGGAACTGTTTCGCTTTCTCTTGCAAGGTAAGTCTTACCGTCGATAATGAATACCTCTGCAGGCAGCGGTCTTGAATTGTAATTGCTGGCCATTGAATATCCGTATGCACCGCAGTCCATGAATGCAAGAAGATCACCAGGCTCAAGCTCTGGCATCTTCCTGTCCTTTCCCATCATGTCGGTGTTTTCACATATCTGTCCTGTAACGCTTGCTGTCATCTCTCTTGCATCATTCATCCTGTTCGCTGGAAGTATCTCATGATACGCGCCATAAAGCGCCGGCCTCAGGAGCGTGTTCATGCCAGCATCACAGCCTATGAAATTCCTTTCGCCCTTCTTCACATGTGTGACTGTCGCCAGCAGGAAACCGGCGTCACAAACGATGTATCTACCCGGCTCAATGAAAAGCTGCGGATCGCCCATCGTTCCTGCGGAGGCTATTCCATCCTCGAATCTGCCAACAACCATCTCAGCCACTTCCTCAACGGGCAATTCATCCTCCTCTTCCTGGTATGGTACTCCGAAACCGCCTCCGATGTCTATGAAATCAAATTCTATGCCGAGTTCCCGGGAAATTCTGCCCGCAATTGCCATCAGCCTGTCAGTTATGGCCGGAAAATACTCCGGATCCAGAACATTGGAGCCGGACATCATATGAAGGCCGAACCGTCCTATCCCGGACTTCTTTGCAAAACCGTATGCCCTGACGGCATCTTCCTCCACCATGCCGAATTTCGCCTCCGGCCCGGCTGTCACCAGTCCTTTATACTTGCCCCTGCCAACACCCGGGTTTACCCTGAAGGAAACAACGTCGGGCCTGCCAAACCGGAGAAGCCTTTCCAGCAGCGGTCCGTCATCCAGGTTGACTATTGCGCCTGATTTGAAACCGTACTCCAGCTCCCTGTCGGAGCTGTAATTGCCTGAATAAATGATCTGCTCACCCTCAAAACCTGCCGTTTTTGCCAGCATGATTTCTGCAGGGGAGGAGCAGTCCGCCCCGGAACCCTCCGTCCTCAGGATGCTGAGCGTTGTCAGATTGCTGTTTGCTTTGACGGCAAAGTTCAGCCTGAATTTCTTCCTCAAGCGCCGGAACGCACTGTGCATGCGTCGATAGTTTTCCCTGATTCTGTTTGCTGAATAGAGATAGAGCGGTGTTCCATACTCTTTCGCTATCCCGGTAACTGCCAGGCCATCTATGTACAGCTCACCATTCACGTTCTCAGTGCAAGCAGCAGTCTTCGGCAAGAGCATCTCACCAATCCATTGTATCTCGGTGCAGGGCTGTTGACGTATAAAGTCCTGTTTTGTTCGTCTCCGGCGCCGCAGAACTCCTGTCACTCCCTGCCAGATTTCTCAGCCGCCATCTTCAGGCATTCCGGGCACACACAGTCCCGTGTCTTTGCAGCGAGTGTCCTCAGCTGCTCTCTTCCCATGGCGATGTTCGTGCACCAGCACGGTTCGAAAGACAGCACGCCCCCGCAGACGAATTCGGAGCCGCAGATGCCGCATTTCAGTGTTCTTGACAATGACTGCTCCATGCATTTACGGTGTAATCAGATTATGCCGTGCCGCAAGAGACAGGTAACTGTTCAGTTGATTGGAAGGATACCACCATTTGTTCGGTCAAACACAGCAGTTGCCTAATCAAAAATGGCGGTTTTCAACAGACCGACCAGTTACGAATGCCCTCTTGGTGTATAATACATAATAAGGGACAGGGGACAGATGGAGGAGAGTCAGGTCAGCAAGGAATGTGGGAAACGGTTGAGAAAGAGAACCTGGACGTGTATCTTTGAGAATGTGAGCATGCAATTGCCCGGGATGGCTAACTCTCATGATGTATCGACCAGCAGCAGGTTGATTGTGGCAGATACTGGATCAGCGAGACCGCCGAGTGTTGTGATAAAACGTACGATATGAGTTCCGGTACTGCTTGCGTGAGGGGGAAGGTAAAGGTTCACTTGGCTCGAATCAAGCGAAGCGGTCGAAATGGGTCTTTCTAACCACAGTTTTTTCCCATTAGAAACAGCGAGTCACAATGTCTTTGCCTCCATATTGATGAAAATGCGTTCCCATACTCCCCATATTCGGGTGCGGGGTGCAGCACCCCTGCTGCTATTTCAGGTAGGCAACGGATGAAAGATGATCCTTCACGCCATGCTGAAGCCTGTTGAGCGCCACTGCCAGTATTGTGCACATGTTGCGTGCAAGGAAGCTGTGCACATTGTGTATGCCGCGGACTCTCAGCCTGCGCTGCAGCGACAGGTGCTCCTTCCAGTAACCGTGGTGTCCATCCTTCCTGGAGCGCAGATGATAGTCCCTGAGGTATGGGACGGGGTCGGACTCATACCTCAGCATCTCGATGTTCCTGAAGTATGCGCCCACATCCTCGTGATGGCCGTGGCCGAACAGGAATGCAAGAATGAATTCAAAGGGTGCCCCTGACCTGTAACCTTCATCCTTCCAGTGCCTGCCGTAGAGTGACTGCAGGTGCTCAACCGAGCCTGCAGGGTTGGGCACCCAGTTCTCATGTATGTGAAAATGCGGCCTTATGCCGTTGATGTTCAGCCATCCTATGTTATCATAGGAGTCGTAGCCGCCGTCCATCCACAGATCACTCATTCCGGTCTGCTTCATGCAGGAACGGACCTGTTCCTGCAGCAGCGGTGCATCGCCAACGTTTGCAGGCACCGTCTTCATTGCCATGGGAAGACCGTGGTCTATGTCGTCTATCGTGTCGAGCTTGTATCCTGTGATTTCATAGTGGTCGTTGTATGCCGCATCGCCGTCCCCCTCCATGGCGGCGATGGGTACGCTGTCCTCTGCACAGTGCTCGCCGATGCTCAGTCCAAGCACCTTCCCCTGTGCAATGACCTCATCCCTGAGCATTTCGAACAGGTTGTCCCATGCTCCTCCGACCCTGACATACTGGAAATGCCAGAATGTCTTCACCGAGGGCACCTCCACGGTGCCGCCATTCCTGCTGAAGCCGAGCAGTGCCGCTTCGAGAGGATTGCTCTTCAGGTAGTCTGCAACCTCCGTGTAATGCAGCATCCGCTTCAGATCCATCAGCATGAGAGCCTTCAGCATGGCGGCCGGCGGGTATTTCGGCCGCCTGCGATAAAGGGAGGAGAGGAACTCCTCCACCCTGCCGAGCTTCAGGCCGTGCAGGAACTCCGCCGCAGGGACAGGATTCCCCGCAACACCGTCCCTGAAGTCCGGGTGAAGCCTCAGGACACTGTCGAGCGGCCCACCGAATGTTCTCTCTACAAGGGCACGATATTTTATTATCTGTGTATCCACTTCCGACTCAGTCAAGGTGCATCCCAACCTGCCTTTGACAACAGGTGAAACGATGCACCTGACTCTAAATTTTACGGTGACCTGTTGATTTGACTTTCACCTACAGGCATTATATACAATCAGAGTTCGTTAGAAGGACCCGGTCGAAATACCGAAACTGCTGTAGCCTGCAGTGTCGACTGTGACATTCAGCCTGTATCTGGCGGTCATGTTGAAATTGCCAAATGCAGACTGGTCAAAGCGCTGTCCTGATATCGGGGAGGCATTGTAGATGAAGATCGGACTATCAATCTGCAGGAATCCCTCCACGTAACTGTTGCTGTAGTTGCCATAGTCGGACAGTGTGAGTGAAAGGGAGGTGATGTGCAGTTTCTTGGTTATGTTTCCAAAGACTTCCATGGTAAAGATGACTCCGACAAAATTATAGCCACCTGCGAAATATGTTCGTAGATACCTCACCTGGATTGTCAGGTTGGATGTCACGTTCCTGTATGTGAACTGGGTGGTCGCGTTGTAGTTGTATTCGGTAATATTACCGGAGTCAATGAACACGAGTGGTGCTTTGATGGTCTCATTGACGACGGTGTTGTCAGACGTTACATATGGAAGCGTCTTGTGTTGCTGCAAGTATCGCTCATAACTGAACGAGGCAACACCTGCGACTACAAGTATTACCACGATTATGACGATTTTCAACCGCTTGAGCATTTCCCACCACCAACTCAGCCACAAAAGTAACTTCGCTTCTATTAGTAGATTGACATCCGCATGGACCAATTGCGTTGACTTCACGAGATCATGCGTTCAATTCAGTGAATAATTCTCCACCAGTTACAGTAACAGCAGGCATATCATGAAATCCTGCTGCGGAACTCCTCGAAGAACCTCAGAGACGATGGATTGGAAACTGAACCGAGGTTGACAACCTTTTCCACAGGCTGGCCCGAGAGTATCCTTTTCACAGGAACTTCAAGTTTCTTGCCGTTAAGTGTTTTGGGAACTTCCTTTATCTGTACTATGTCGTCCGGAACATGCCTTGGGGACAGCTCGCTCCTTATCCTGGATCTTATCCTTGCCTTCAGCTCATCGTCCAGTATCCTGTCGTCCCGGAGCACAACGAACAGCGGCAGGTAGTATCCCCCCCCCTTTTTCTCAATGCCGATGACAAGGCTGTCCATTACTTCAGGGACGGACTCAACACTTCTGTAGATTTCGCTTGTTCCAACCCTGATCCCCTGTCTCTTCAGGGTGGAATCCGATCTACCGTATATCACGGCCCCGCCGGACGGGGTTAGTTTTACCCAGTCTCCGTGCCTCCACACTCCGTCATACATGCTGAAGTAGCTCTCTTTGTACCTCTCATCGTTCCTGTCATTCCAGAAGAAAACAGGCATAGAAGGCAGCGGTTCAGTGAGGACCAGTTCTCCGACTTCCCCGTAGAGCTCCCTTCCGTCATCCGAGAACGATTTTACACTCGCGCCAAGCGCCCTGCACTGCATTTCTCCTGCCCTGACTGGAAGGAGCGGACAGCCTATGAGAAACGCAGTGCAGACATCTGTCCCGCCGCTGACACTTGTTACCCAGATGCGTTCGCCGACGTTGCTGTAGACCCATTTGAAACCCGCCGGCGACAGCGGGCTCCCTGTGTACGAGACGGACTTCAGCTCTGACAGCCTGAACCTCTTTTCCGGTACGATCTTCTCCTTCATGCAGGCGTTGATGAACGATGCGCTTGTGCCGAAGACCGACATCCCGGTCTTCTCCGCGAGCTGCCAGAGGACACCTATATCCGGAAAGGAAGCGCTCCCGTCGTACAGAATTGCTGTGGCACTGGCAAGCATGGAGCTCACAAGCACATTCCACATCATCCAGCTCGTCGAGGTAAACCAGAAGAATCTGTCCCCTTTTTTCAGGTCAGTGTGGAGGATCATCATTTTCAGGTGTTCGAGAAGTATCCCTCCGTGTCCCTGCACAATAGGTTTCGGCAACCCTGTCGTTCCAGAAGAGTAGAGAATCCAGAGCGGGTGTTCAAATGGCATCCTTTCAAACTCGATCGTGCCCCCGTCAGCCGTGCACTCTTCCCACGCTGTCGCTCCCTCCAGCCTGCTCTGGGGATCGAGATAAGGCACAAGAACAACATGCTCAATCGTCCTGATGGATGAGACAATCTCACTCACCACCCCTCGCCTGTCGTAGCTTTTCCCTCCGTATGTGTATCCGTCAACCGCCACGAGCAACTTTGGCCCAATCTGCTCAAACCTGTCCACCACACTCCTGCTGCCCAGGTCCGGTGAGCAGCCGGACCAGACAGCACCGATGCTTGCGGCTGCCAGGAATGAGATGACCGCCTCGGGTATGTTCGGAAGATAGCCGGCTACCCTGTCCCCTTTCCCTATTCCGTTCTTTTTCATGAAGCCGGCAAGAGCTGCTACGCGGGCCATCATCTCAGACCATGAAACTTCCCTGGGCCCCCCCATCTCGTTTTTCACAATCATTGCAGGGTGATTGTCATTGGCATTGCGGAAGAGATTCTCGGCGTAGTTCAGTGCAACGCCCCTGAACCATCCCCTGGATGGCATTTCCCTGGATTGCAGGACGGTCTCCACTTCTCCTGTGTGAATCACATCCATGTACTCCCACAGGGCAAGCCAGAAATCCTCAAGGTGAAGCGTCGACCATTCCCAGAGTGAGGCGTAGTTTTCGAACGTCCGTCCCTTCTTGCCGGACAGCCATTCCATGAAAGCTTTCATGTTTGACTCACTGACAAAGCCCCTGTCAGGAGTCCATAGTATGGCTCCTTCTTCGACCCTGTCCGGACTCTCTTCGTCCATCCCTCAAAATAAAGCACCGGGCTTAGTTAAGCTTTGCCGAATTGGTTGCGCACTCCACACTGCACACTCCACGCTGATCAGATAAGTGTGCCAATCAATGCGGCAACACCGAGGAGTCCCCCTCCGACTATCAGAATGGAGGAAATCCAGAATGCAGCCAACTGAGGCTTCGGGTATGCTGTGTCACCCATCAGTTTTCTGTCCGAGACCGCCCTGCCGAGGAAGTAGAGTGAAGGTATGACGACCACGGTGTAAATGACCATCAGGTCAAGCAGCAGCTGTATGTAGTCAGTTATGAGCAGGACTACAAGAAATGCCGGTACGCTTTCCGCCATGTATACTGCTGTGAACGACCTCTGCGATCTCAGTCCGAGTCCTTCAAGAACTCCCCATGCAGAGCCGAGTGAAACAACGACGAGCGCAAGGAAGCCGGCTGCGATAAAACCTATGCCCATAAGGAGTGGTGCTGCAGTCCCGAGGGTTGAAATCGCTTCCGAGATGCCTGCAATGGAAATGAAGCCACTGATCGAGGCTATCCTCGTCCCATCGATGACTATGATGCTCATCATTATCTCAGATATGAGCGCACCACCTAGCGTCTCCCACCTGATTGCCCCAACGTGTTCGGCGCCGAGCCTCTTCCTCGAAGTAGCCCCCGACTGGAAGTAGAGCATCCAGGGCATTATTACTGCCCCGATGCTTGCGGCCATCAGATAAGCAAATCCACGGTTTGTGTACGGCTGGACAGGGCTCAGGCCTGTGTATATCAGGTCGTGTGCATTGGCACCAAACACCAGGGCCGAGGCGACTATCGCGCCAAGCAGGATAAAGCTCACAGGAATCAGGACAACTTCCGCTTCCCTGTATTGCCTGCCGACAACAACCATCGCATGGAGCGCATAGACAGCGACAAGTCCGGGGATAACAGGCAGGTGAAGCAGTGTCAATCCAATTGCAACACCTGCGAATTCAGCGACATATTCCAGGAAATCCGATACCCCCATCGGCAGTGATGCGACAGCAGCCACCCTGCGGCCGTTCCTGTCGAGTATCGCTTTTCCCAATCCAACGCCTCCCGCTGCGCCCAGCCTGCCCGCGGCATCCTGTATCAGGAAGAGAGGGATTGTGAGTATGAGCATGATGAAAACCATGCGGTATCCCCATGAGGAGCCCGACTGGAGACCTGTTATAATTGATGCAACATCAACATCAGCTATCATCACAAGCCATGCAGGGCCGAAGACACGCAGCAGCGACGACATTCTTCTGCCGGTGGGCATGTTTCCTAGTTGCACCCTGGTTGCGGCAATTCAATTGCATTCGCTACGGCTGATTTCCCTGGAAATGGAGGTAATTGGAAGCGTTTCTCATCGGCACAGGAGGATCGGCTTATCGGGATTTCACCGATTCAGATACTCGAATAGATCGAATATATCCCTTGCCCCGAATATGTTGAGCTAAGCTATGACAATGCGGTCCGGCTGATTCCGAAGTGCATTCTGTTCAGGACCGGCGCTGGATGGCTTGTATATATCACTGTGAAGCGGGAACGGCTGCCTGTATCTCCCCGTATCAGGTACCAGCGGTTTTGGCGCCAGCGGCTCCGGTCCCGGAAGAGATGGAAAATTGTCTGCTGGAATTTCCAATGGGATTGCAGCCGGCATTTCACTCGCCGTCCTGCGCCTGCTGCGGAATTGCCCTGATGTCCATGTGCTTCCCGCCCCTCAGGATGCCGAGCACGACTTCCCTTCCCACGGTGTCATCGCCCAGCAGGCCGGAATATGCGAATTCACGTGCAACTTCCCTGCCATCTGCACTGAGCAGTATGTCTCCGACGATCAGGCCCGCATTCTCGGCCGGACTTCCTTTCTCAACCGACATCACTATCAGGCCATGCATTGCCTGTCCATTGCCAGCAGGCAGCCTGACATATGATATCCCTATTCCGAGATACGGCCTCGCTTCTGTCTTTCCGGACAATATGCGTTCAACCTTTCGACCTATCCTGTTGACTGGAACTGCGATTCCCCTCGAGGAAACAAGCGCAACATTCATGCCTATCAGCTTTCCGGATGCATTGACAAGAGGACCTCCTGAATAACCGGGATTGACCCTTGCATCCGTCACTATTGCCTCATCCAGTGAGAAATTCCACCAGCCTCCGACCCTCTTTCTGATCCCTGTGATTATGCCGGATGTTGCGCCAATGCCGCCGCCATAAGGATTTGCCAGTGCAAGCACAAACTGTCCGACCTTCAGCATGTCGGAATTTCCACGCTGCATGGGCACCAGATTTCCTTCAACTTCGATCACAGCTATGTCGGAGACGGCGTCATGTCCCATTACTTTTCCAGTGATTTCCCTTCCGTCCGAACAGATGTCAGCGGATTCATCATCCCCTGCAACGTGGTAGGCGGTGACTATGTGCTTATCGTCCCAGACTATGCCTGTTCCTGACCCGCAGTATGAACTGACAGAGACCACTGAAGGCCCCGCCCCTTCTGCCACTTTTTCAATCTCATCGGAAAACGATTGGAGAGCTGCCGATGTGGAAACAGCCAATTTTTTTTCACCGGCATACAGTAGGCAGCCCGGATACTTGTTGACGGAGATTTGCGAAGTGCAATCACATCAGTTGTCGAGAGAAACTGCTCCCGCCGTACTGGAGTAGGCTGGCCTTTGCGGTGTGTGGCTGTAGATGCGGGAAATGTATCCGACAAGCTGGTGTGAAGCGGCAATTGCCTCTGAAAGGTCGCTTCCCGCCAGTATCCTCCCCTCAATCACAAGTTCACCGTCTGAGAAATGTGCATCAACCTGGACGCTTCCGTTTTCAGTGATCCATTTCATCGTGGTTCCGGTTTCGTCTCTTGAATAACCAAGCCATCTCAGCGGGCCAAACCACCGGCCCATGAGCCCATTTATCATGCGATTATTCTGAAATGCCGGCATAAGAGTCCTCAGCAGAAGCACACCACTCTTTGACGATGCAGTCTGTCTCGCACCCGCAATGAACTTTCCCCTCTCCGTTACAATATAACCATGCTCAGTTCTTGCGAGGACGCCACTCTCTTCCAGCCTTGAGAGCATCCTGGAAAGAGTTTCGCTGTGAGTCCCCATCCTCCTTTTGAGCCCCTCAAAGGTGAAACCCTCCAGATCCTCTTCTCCAATAATGCGCATCACGAAGGAATCCCTGTCCGCCTGAGTTATAGAAATCTCCTGCGTCTCACTGTTATTGGGCGGTCTTGCATCCACGGTTAGCTCTCTCATACCATTTTCAAGATATATATGGTTGTGGAGCCCCAGACGGCTTTGGGAGAGATTGTTGGATACCGAGTGATTGCTTTTATACGTGTTTCAATGGGTTCCGGCTGATTTTAGCAGCATCCTCAGGTCCGTCGCCTTTTGCACGCCCTGCCGGCTTCCAATGATGGGAAGATTATTAATATTGATTGCAATATTATTGCAATATGCGCAGGAAGCCGGCCGAGAAGCCGATGGAAATCAGGATGGAGGGGTACGAGGTTGTGGAGAAGGTCGTCACGCAGCATGCCACTTCCGCAAAGATACTCGTCCCAAAGCACTGGATTGGAAAGAAAGTCAGGGCCGTAAGGCTTGAAAGACTCGATACGGGAAATGAGGAAAGGGAGGACTGACGGACTGCCACTGGATTATCAACCGCCACGCAGATACCTGAGGTCGCCCAGGCCCCCTGAGTGGACGCTGACCATCAACATCACGGACGATGCCGTGCGGGAGAGGCTTGAATTCCTCCTCAGCGTGGATCCGATGATGGGCTACGACGAGGTGGCCACGCTTGTCATGCAGGCATACGGCAGTTTCTCCTGCCGCCTCTGCTATTCGCCTCTCATCCTGGACGGAAAGAACGGTTCGGGGACTACAGAGCTGCTGTGCAGGAAGTGCATGCAGAAGATGTCCCTGTACAACACATTCGAACTGGTTACATTCAGGTACAGGAAGGTGCTGGCGGCATTCATTGCCTATGTGCACTGCGGCTCTGCAGAAGGGTGCAGCTACACATACGGCTTGGGGAGGGATCTGTTCAACGAGATGCGCATGTCCCTCCCCGACATACAGTATTCGGTAAGCGACGAGCCGGATATCATAGAGTATGACGGCACAAGATACGCTGTTGCAGCCATTGACATGATGTACAAGGGGCGCAGGGGGCTCATGCTCGGCGTATCCGGCGGACTGAAGTTCGGCAATCCCGGCAACGAAGACACCGGCGAGGGGCTGGACGAATTCTTCGATGCTGCTGAATCGAGGACCGGAACGGACAGGATAATCTTCCTGATGGACATGAAGATGAGCGTCGCACACAGGATACTCGGCAGATGGGGCGAACGGGCGGTGATAGTGATGCAGAGCCACAGGATATGGGGAGACGTCTTCGTCTATTTCCACAGGGAAAAGTCTATTGCGGCAAACGACGGTTGTTTCTATTCAATTCCGCCTGCCGGCCTCAGAATCTTTTTTGCCTTCTCAAGCTCATCTCCCGAAACAGCCGAGAAGCGTTCAGACAGCTGTTTCATGGTGCCGTATACGGTTCTGACATAGGCACCAATCTTCAGGTTCTCGAGAAGGAGCAGCCCAGCTCCTTCATTCATTACCTGCAGGTCGACATGCGCATTGCCTGTGATGCGCCTTCCATGCCTGCGGATCATCCTGAACTCAATCTCTGCTGCCGATATTGTCCCTGGAAGAGCCCTGACGGCCGGTTTGCAGTCAATCTCCACAATCACATTGGGAGCGAACAGCTCCTCCCTCCTCTCTGCGAGGTCGCTGTCTATCGAGCGCAATGTTCTGTGGAATTCGCGGTGCCTTCCGTCGCCGCCGCTCTTCAGCTCGCCGGCGATTCTCGAGCGCAGCCAGTCCACCCTCCTCCTTCCCTTCTCAAGGGCGCTGTCGGACAGCGTGTGCCTTGTGCTCAGTGGAACGGGTCCGTTGCGGTACCTGAGCACGCGCCTTGTGCGTTCGAACCACTCGACCCTCTCAAGCAGCGCCTCTGCATCCGCATCTATCGAGCGCAACGTCGCCGGAGGTGGATGCAGCCTGTTGAGAAGGACAAGCAGCCTCCTCGGCGCCCTGCCCCTCCTCAGTCCGGACATGTCCAACGTTTCAAGCAGTTCGGACCGCACCTTCCCGCACCTGACATGGAAGTCGAGTGCGGGCAGGGAGAAGGGGTATGAGATGCCTTTCCCGTCTCTCCTGTATTCGAATATCCACCTGCACAGCTCGAGCGCATGCGACGCGTCTGTACCTGTGTATTTGCCCCCTGCAATGACGCGCATGAGATACCTCAGACGCCTCTTCAGTCCCCTCCTCTCTATCTTCGACCGGAAAGCGGGGTATATGGGATCGAACAGCTTCCATCCTACGGCTCTCAGGAAATGGAAGTGACAGGTGATAACATACGTCGACGGAAGAGACTGTTTCAGTGCGGCTGTTACGCCGCTTCCCATGTCTCTGACTGCCGCCACCGGCGTGCCGAACAGTTCCCTGAGCATCTCAAGGTGGGGGACAATCTCCCCGCTGCTCTCCAGCCTCACCGGGCATGCGAGCAGCTGTATGCCGCTCCATCCGTCGGTCATCTGGATGACCATCGGACCGTGCTGCCCTACTATGAACCTTTCGCCTGCTTTTCTGTTTTATTCAGTCTATCGCAAGTGCATCACCATTGTGTGTGTCTGCAATCTTCCCCTGGCAGACATTCAGGGATCCGCTCCTGCAGTCTACTATTGGCGGCCAGAGCCGGCATATGGACAGCGGCGGCAGCGGACTCCTCCCGCACCTCCCGGCACACTGTTGATGAAAGCCAGGCATTACCGGCTGTTATGCAGCACTGGGCGGCTCGATGAGGGAGGAGCTTGAGTCTGGTAGGGTGTTCCGCGGCGGAGCACTGCGACGCAGATGCGGAGGAGCTTGCGTGCTGCTGCGACGGCACCGTCGTTCTTGTTGCCTCTGCGTGCGACACGCTTTCCTATCCTGGCGACATCGCCCTTCTTTTCATATCTGCGTGTGCTCCACTGCGCCTCTATGAGAACCCATTTCAGGAGCGGATTGCAGTCCCACACAAGATGTCCCGTGTGCGAGACATTGCCCGACTGGTGCAGTGAAGGGCAGAGACCGCAGTACTTCACTGCACCCTCCAGCGATGAAAAGCGCTCGATGGGACAGAGGAATGCTGCGAGTGAGACAGCAGTAAGTTCGCCGACACCGGGTATGGTTGAAAGGAGACGTGCATCCTTTGATTTCATGAAAGCGATGTGTACCTCCCTGTCGAGCGGCTTTGTTATTTTGTCCATGAGAGACAGGGCATCCAGTTCCCTGCTGACTTCGGGTATGTTGTGCCGGCGGAGTTCTTCCCTGAGCCTCCTCTTACCGAGTATGCCGTCCTCATACTGTATGCCCTTCTGGAGCATGATAGCATATGTGTGGTTCATGATATCCTTCTGCTTCTTTGCATAGAATATGCGCTCACGGACAATGTGGCGCAGCTCCCTTTCCTCATCCACTGGAGCATACGCCTCCGGGACAGCATTCAGTCTCGAGAGTTCGGCAAGCTTCTCCGAATCGACCTTATCGGTCTTCAGTGTTGCTTCGGATATGATCCTCGTCTTCAGCGGGTGTGCCATCACCACACCCGCACCGGTTGATGCTGTGGCATCGTAAACATGCTCCCAGACGTTGCATGCCTCCAGGACTACGCGCTTTCTTCCCTGCATGCCGTTCAGGAACCCTGTGAGTTCATTATCCGATGAACTCAGCTTCTCCTGTTTCAGTATGTTGCCCATCCAGTCCATTGCCGTTGCCATTATGCTTGTCTTGCACACATCCAGTCCTACAAAAATATCCGAATCCATGCCAGCTCGCCTCGATGGTCTGGACAGGAGGCGAGCCTCTTGTTTCTTTCGTTCCATGGCGAAAGGTTAACATGTCCACTGTTCCGTCGAGTATGAGCGCATAACCGCCCCGCCTCTCCAGCAGGGCACGAATTGCAGGCGCGCTCCCGATGTGCACCGCAATGAAGTATTCAAGGAAGCGGCGGCAAAGCCATCCGGCACTCCTCGGCGGCATGTTCAGGCCGCGCATCTTCATTGCCGAGCATATCTCCGATATCTGCTTGTGCTGCAGGTACCTGAGCATGCCGACCTCTGCAATCAGCTCGAAGGTGTGTGTTGAGCGAGGCGGCGTCAGTCGCGGTTCACGCCTGACCAGTTTCCTGTGCACGGGACAGGCACAGACATGCTCCCTCACTTTTCTGATGCCCGACGGTGTTTTCACCTGTCTGGTTACCGTCTTCCTGACCCTGAGTTCTGAACCGCACTCGCCGCACACCGTCTCCGGCCGCAGTTCGATTATGTCCTCGCCGAAGTCATTCGATGCGGAGAGTATGCAGCCTGAGGGGGGGTTGTAGATGAGGCTGATGCTTCCGGGCCTTATGACAACCGGAATGCCCGCCTCCCTGAGCATCTTCGCAGCCTGCGTCGGTGATGGTGTGGAGGAGAGTATGGAGGCAACCTTTGCGGCCGTTGCAACATCTATGTCCATGCTCATTCTGCCGGGGTTTGTTCCAAGGTACTCGACCATTCTCTGCCGCACCTTTCCTCCTTCCCTGTACCCTTCCACACGGTAGTAGTAGGCGCGTTCGGTACCGTCTTTCAGTTTCCTCTTTATTGAACGAATAAACGACATGATTGTTGTGAGCATAATATCACAACAGAGATAAACCTTTTCACGAAGGAAATCGCACTCCTGATGCTCACAACAATGCAGAAACAACCGTCGTTTGCCGCAATAGGGGAAAAGTGGTATACGCTCCGCATCAGGACCGATGCCTTCACGGATGTGTCTGTGAAGAGGGACGAGATGCTCCTGCTCCCTCCCGGCATAGTCGAACTGTATGAGGGCATCAAGGGTGTAACGCACAGGAATCCGCTGAGGAAGATCGGGGATGAGGAGATAGTGAAGCTCGCGCGCAGCTGCATCGAGCAGATAAGAACAGTCGACTGGGAGGCGAGCGGCAGGGTGGATTTCGTGATGGCCAGCAGGATGCGCGACCTCAACTGCATGCTGAAGGAGCTCATGAAGCGGAAGAGGGACACCGCCTCACTGACCGGCGATATAAACCGCATACTCTCCACGCTGAAGGAGAGTTACAGGCGCAGGATAAACCGCGCAGTGAAGAGGAAGATTGTCAATGCCTGGAAACCGTTCTCCGTCATGAGGGAGAACGTCAACGATCTGTCGGTCGCTCTCCTCGGAGAGAGCATACCGGAGCAGCAGCGTTCCGGGAAGGTCAGCGAGAGAAAGGTAAGGCTGAGTCCACCTTCGAGGCTGGTATACAGGGGACCGCCCGACAGCGGACCGCAGGAACTGGGATGGGTGATTGGCCTGATGAAGAGACTGTTCATCGGCAAGGAGATTACAACAAACGCATGCGAGGGCACGTTCGGCAACATGGGAACGCTCATAAGATCGGGAAAGAGCATACTGCTGCAGAGGGCGCTCACGAAGGCCATGCTGAAGGCCGGGAGTGCCGGCGAAACTGCATCCTGGTTCAACGCCAATTATCCAATGGCGGACATGGGCAGGAGAGGCGTAAGGGGCAACAGGAGGAAACTGATTGTCGGAAAGAGCTACAGGATCGTCTACAGGGACAGATTAACGGTGAAGACTGAAAGGACCATAGACATAATAAGCAGGAAGAGGAAGCATGTGGTGGCATACTGCCACCTCAGAAATGAAGTGAGGACGTTCAGGAGAGGAAGGATTGAAAGCATAACGCCTGTTTAGTCCTTTGTCGTTTCATCACTCGGTATCCAACAATCTCTCCCAAAGCCTGTAATGTGACAAATTTGATATATCAGGCGCTCGATTTATCACCACATGCCAACGAAGGTGTCTGGTGGTCATCTCTGTTGTCTAAAAGAAGCAGTGTTGTACTAACCGTCTCTACAGTCTTTGTGGCTGCTCTTTTGCTCTTATTTTATTTCAATCCATTTGTGGCAGCTCCGCACATTGATGTGCAGACAGGTTCCGCTGACTTGACATTAACTGGAGACTTTCTCAAGGCCGGATCAATTCCACAGGCAGGCGAACTGCTGGGCAACGCTAGTGCGACTTCATTGATTTTTGAAAATGGCAATAACGTGTCAAGAGTCACAGCGTTTCTGTCCGTGAAGGGATATGTGTCTCCTGTTTCGCAGAATTTTGAGTACTTCGAGTCGGCTATTCAGCTGTTTGTTGGTGACAGCCTTTCATCAAACCTGCATCCCAGCAGGATTGTTGTTAACATAAACAATATTGCTGCACCAGGCAGCAGCTCCAATGCTTACACTACATTCCTCTTTCCTGCAGGTCCCAACTCGTGGTTCATAGGTTCGGGTTCGGCGAACGGAACAATCGGTCTTCCCCGTATTTCAAACTCGAGTCAAGGATATGGTCAATATAATCTTGGAATTATGGCAGAATGTGACATTCTCCTTCAGCAGACATCAGGATTCTATGGACCGCATCTCTTCCATTTGACGGTCACGCTGGTTGGCCTGGAAAAGGTGGTACCTGTTTACTTCAACATATACCTGAACAATACAGGAACATAGGCATTGGCGTTTGGCTGTGAAATGACTTGAAACGATTTCATTGATAGGAGGAAAGGTGCGTGAAATCCGAAGAGGATAAGCGTTTTAGGAAGAAGGTTGGCAGTGTCGTATGTGTGATCGTTCTCTTATCAACTGGTTTTGTTCTCTTTAACACAGCGATCACCAGAGCCAAAGGATCTAGCCCCGACACAATAAAGAACTGGATCGGATACCAGGGAAATATGTCGATTTATATGAATACAAACATCGCCTCACTTCCATATCCACAGGAAGACTTTGCACAAAGTGAGGTTGCTATGCCTGTTTTCAGCCTTAATAGTTCCAATCAAGGTCTAAAAATAAATGATTTGGCGCAGGCGACGATCACGAATGCCGTATCACTATCCAGCGGGGGCCTCAATTTTGTATATTACTATTCCTATGGAGCCAACCCTTATCTGCAGATCAATATTTACTTGACCACTGGAGCCGGATTACGGGTTAATTTGTCGAATGGGGTTGGAGAATATCCCGCAGGTACTCCCGCAGTTAACGATCTAATGAAACTCACAATTCCCTCTCAAGCCGGGGCCTCTAACATCAAAGTAGTACCGATTCCAGGAACGGTTACTGGTTTCAACGTATCCTCAACCGGAAATCAAGCCCTGAATTCCATCATCGAGGATTTGATAGTCAACCTACTCGGATATGTGCCTTATATAGGTCTTCTAGTTGGCGCAGCAAGCATAGCCAATGATGTCGGGCAGCTGATAAACGGACTGACCGAAAATTCATCATCGACTTGGACTGCACAGGGTTTTTACGGTTCAACTCAACAGAACATGAGTCTGATTGC
Source organism: Thermoplasmata archaeon (assembly GCA_021796175.1). Classification (GTDB taxonomy): domain Archaea; phylum Thermoplasmatota; class Thermoplasmata; order Sysuiplasmatales; family Sysuiplasmataceae; genus JAJZXY01. The sequence goes on along the minus strand of JAJYOM010000004.1, from coordinate 2,119 downwards.
AGAACAAGTCATGAGTGGAGGGAACAGTACTCAGCCATATAATTATAACAATGACCTATTTTCAAATGTATATGGCTTGGGTGAAGAAGTACAGTTACAAATTAACAATACAGGGAATTTCTTCAGCTCAACCCACCAATTTTCTATAAATGCTTCCAATGTCTATGGATCGTCGATAGGGGCCACAGACCAGATTGGCTTTGACATAGTTCCTTCGTTCGAGTTGTTTGGGTCAGTGACTTTGAATGGAGCAGCGTATGCGAATCAACCGGTGAACATTAACACTACCGTAAACGGGAATGACATGGTATTTCAAGAAACAACTAACTCTCAAGGCGATTACAGATTCTTCGCTATGCCGGGCACCAAATATACAATCTCTGCTTCCTCAGTTAATCCATCCTTGGGTGACACCTTCTCTCAGACACTGACAACCGGAAGTGCAGGCGGCTACCAAAATGTCAGTTTCAACATGCAAAGTGGAGAAGTCACCGGAAGAGTTACCAATAGCAACACTGGCTCAGCAATCAGTGGGGCTACATTGAGTCTTGCGAACGGAAACGGAAGCGTGACCGTCCAGACAAACAGTACAGGGTATTATACAATTGCCTTTCCAGTAACGGGCAGTTACTATCTCAATGTTAGCGCTGGTGGCTACTATTCATCTTCCGACATTGAAGACTGTACGTTGGGAAACACATTTACCGTCAACTTTAAACTTACTCCGTTACCTACCTATGCCGCCACCTTCAAAGAGTCTAATTTACCAACAGGGGCGCGCTGGTATGCATACTTAGGCGGCAAGGAAGGTTCCGCGTTAGCACCCAATTCAATTCACGTCTCAGGTGCGTCAACCAATACCTTCTCCATTCCACAGGTGGGCTATAGGGAATCTAACGGCGACATATACTACTACTCAGCCAGTCCATCCAGCGGGTCTGTATCAAATGGCGGAACAGTCAGCGTCACTTTCAGATTATATAAGGTGTGTTACGGCAGCGTCTGCAAGACAGAAAGTGTGAATGGCAGCACGCCCATTCTACTGGCAAATGGCACATACGAGTTCGCATCTAATATCACCGTCGGAACACTGGTAATGGGATACAATGCCTCAACTGGTTCATTCTTCTACGATTCAGTGGCGGGGGTAAATGTGGACACGCATTCCAGGGTGGTGATAATCAACGGCTACTTGGACGTAACATACAATCAGACTGTCTGGACCAACCACGGATACATGACAGCAGGCAACCTGACAGCGGGCGATTTAGTGCTGAACGTTTACACAGGGAGCTACGTGAAGATACACTCGATCCGGGTCGAATATGGCAGTTTCACCTTCTATGACTTGGAGTTAAGTGGTGGCAACAATTTCATTGCATGGGCATACTTGCTTGGCACCGACTACTGAGGAGATGCGACAGCTCAAAAAAGGGTTTATAATTACAATGACATACGAAACAAGTGACTAATAGCAACTCTGGACAGTGTACATGATATTCTGTAGACTCCCAGCCCCGATGTCTTGCCTACAGTCATTCCAAGGCCCCTTGTTCAAGTACCTTCTTCCTGTCCACCCACGCTGAACAGATGAGTTGCGACCGACATGGGTGAGAACTTGAGAGTGAAAGTCTCTTACGGGGGTTGGCAGCACCAACCGTTAGTCGAAGACAAGGGTGTCAGCCGTCAGGCTGAATCTGAAAGAAGTACAAGGCAAACTCATGGCCAAACGAACAGAAGCGGCATCATAGGCAGGTGCATTCGGGCGAGTCTGCGCGTCAAGACAAAGCCCAATGCTGCTAAGGAGTGCCCCTGTAGATGCGACTGGCTTAACGGAGGGCAGTTCCCACCCTTACCCGTGAAGGTTTGACATCATGCGACAGCATGCGAAACGGACCGTAGTATTGTCCGTACAAATAAGCAGGAGAAGACAGCACAGCAATGTGTGCTGCTGGGACGTCAGACCTGAGTTTGGACATATGCCCTCTTTTGAACGGTAATTTGGTGGTATCATTTTTTCGTTAATTCATTTTATACACAGTTTCTTCGTGTATAGGTATTTATGGTGGTATCACTATTCCTGAACGATGACATTCGTCTGGGGAAGGAAGAGCCCGAG
>JAJYOM010000065.1 GCA_021796175.1 Thermoplasmata archaeon | reverse complement strand
AGACGAAGAAGGCCTGCCTCGGCGATATCTCGTTTCTGTACCCCCTTCCAGTCTGTATCGCGCCAAACGGCAGTTTTTCCCTGAAGAAGCGGCTGAGCTGCTGGAAGTCCATAAAGATCCCCTGTGCAGTTTCAGGTCTCAGGTACGCCGCCTTGGTGCCGGCAGGACCAATCTGCGTACGGAACATAAGATTGAATGGCCGCGGCTCGCTGAAAGTGCTCGAACCGCATCTCGGACACCTGGCCTTTCCGCTGCGCAGCTTTTCGGCCAGTAATTCGGGGGTTGACGGTTGTCCTTCCAGGTCAACTATATGATCTGCCCTGAAGGACTCCCTGCAATTCATGCACTCCACAAGGTAGTCGGAGAAGAATTCGAGATGGCCCGATGACCTGAATACAATCTCCGGATTCACGGTAGGGGTGTCAATCTCATAGAAACCTTCCGCCTTGAACATGCTCCTCCACACGTCGGTAATGTTGTTCCGAAGAAGCGTTCCAAGCGGGCCGTAATCGTAGAAACCGGCAATACCGCCGTATATTTCGAACGAGGGCCAGTAGAAACCGCGCCTCTTCGACATGGACAGCAGTTTCTCGGCGGAATCAGCGCTTTCTTCGTGTTTTGGAGGCACCATATTTCACATTAGCATGACTGCAATAATCAATGTTTCCATACTGATTCATACACGAAGAAGATATTCCTGTAAAGCGCATTTTACAAACACAAATTTTGAATTATATCTACTGAATAAATATTTCATTCAGGAGCTGAAGAGAATTACACTGAATGTGAAATGTTATCTTCAGATAGATGTTACCCGGTACAGATGCCCCTCAGAAGAATGGTCATTGAGCTCAATCTTGACGATATCAGCCCGCTTGGAGAGCTCCTATCCAGGTTCTACATGAAAAACAGCAGTGTCGAAATACTGCAGACGCTCTTCATATCAGGAGAGATGATGGCTGAAATTGTGAAGATTGTAAGAAAGGGAGACTTCTACACACTAGAAGACATTTCCACGAGGAGAGATGAACTGCTCAGGAAGTACGGGCTGCTGGATTTTGAGGTCATCGATGCAAACCCCTCAGCGGGCTACTATACTGCGATTATTAAGCACAGGCCGCCTGTAAAACTGTCGCCTGTTCTGCGCTCTCTCGGCGGATCTGTCCATCTTGCTTCACCGCTTGAAGTCAGAAAGGGAAGCGTCAGGATGACGCTGTTCGTGGAAAAGGACAAGGCAGGGATGCTCGCGGAGGAACTGGGGAGGCAGGGAATACAGTTCAAGATAAATTCAATCACCGAAGCGTTTGGCCGGGCAGGCAAAGGAAACGGCGTCAGCCCTTCTCAGCTGTCGCTCGTGCAGCTTGCAAATGCAATGGGCTATTTTGAAGTACCGAGGAGGGTCACAACCGATGAAGTTGCGAGGATAGCCGGCGTCACTGCTCCTGCGGTGAGCAAGGCGATACGGAGGGTGGAGAAGTCGCTTGTCGAAAGACTGCTCAGGGAAACAAACATGTTATGACGTTATGAATCGCAGGAATTCATCCCTCGACCTCTTCTGCATCGTGTAATTTGTCCTCTTCTCCTCGCCTATGGTGGAGAATGGTGTCTTGCCGTAATCGTGGCCAGGATAGACTGCCACACTATCGGGGAGTGATGAGAGTCTTACAAGAAGACTTTCGTACATCTTCTCGGGACTGCTGTCCTCCAGATCTACCCTTCCGCATTCGCCGACGAAAAGCGTATCGCCAGTGTACAGTTTGCCATCCGCGAGGTAGCAGGAGGAATCTGCGGTGTGGCCCGGAGTGTGGATCAGGCTTATCACAATGCTGCCAAGCCTTACGGATTCTCCGTCATCCAGTCCGACAGCATGAGGAATGGTTGATGAGCTGTGCGTGACTACGCGAGCACCTGTTTTCCCGGAGAGTGGTCCAGCTTCCTGCACATGGTCATAATGGTGGTGCGTAAGCAGTATATACTTCAGCTTGAGCCCGCCTGAAGAAATTGCATATTCCACTTCAGCCGTATCAAAAGAAGGATCGACTACAGCCGCTTCGCGTGTCTCCGTGTCCCACAGGAGGTATGAGAAATTCAGCGCACTTCCAACCTTGTACTGATTGCTTTTCAACACGGAGTCAAAATAAATCTATAGGATATATAGCGTTTCAGAATCCGCGGCTACCGGAAATTACGCTGCCGGAGGCAGTGCTTGCAATCTGCAGCTTTCAGGATGAGAAGGGCAGGCATCTGGGACATAGACGAGCTGGATGAGATAGAGCGGAGATGCTTTTCGTACGGCCGCTTCAGCCGATCAATAATAATGGGCTTCCTCAGGAATCCATTCTCTGTCACGCTTGTAGTCGAGAGCGACAGGATTGTAGCGTCCGCAATAAGCATCATTCACAGCAGGGGGGCAGAAATTGCGTCGATAGCAGTGCTGCCGGAGGAGAGGAGGAAGGGACTCGCCGGAATGCTGATGGAGGAAATAGAATCAATAGCAAGAAGAAAAGGTGTAGATACAATGTCGCTGCATGTTGCCGTTGACAATGATGGAGCGATCAGTCTTTACAGAAAACATGGTTACAATGTAACAGAAAGAATTGCAGACTACTATGGGGCAGACAGGCCTGCCTATTACATGGAAAAGTCGCTTGTTGGCAGCGTTTCCAGATAATATATTTCTCCGGCAGGTCACATGAAAACAATTGTTCGAATAAGCTAATAAACAGTTAAATATTGATTGCCGTATGCCTTTTTTGCAGAGGATGGAATAAAATGGAAGAGTCCCTGTGTAACGTTGAATTCCTGAAGACCGACTCAAGCTACCTCGCGAGGGTACAGAGCGACCTCGGAGGGCTTCGTGAGTACAAGAGCGGCAGCTTTGAAGAAGTGCTTGAACAGGTTATCATAGATCTTCAGGAGGAATTCGAAAGCTGAGGAGCGGATTATTCCAGGGCATTTATAAACCGCTTTTCGACAGGTCACTGTTAGGGTGGGCTCTTTGCCGCCGGTTATCATAAATGCATTTTTCTTAAATAGGTGAGTGTCCGATTAGTGAGCGGAGCCTGCTACCCTTTCGGGGGAAGCGTGGCGGCAGGGTGCTTACCATATGACATCAGACCAGACAGACATAAGAAAGGAGGTGGACGACAGTCGCGGATTGCTCAAGAAGATTGAGCTTGTAGTGCCCGGTTTCAGAGGGTACAGGCAGCTTGAGGATCTGCGGGCCGCCGACGAACTGTTGAGGAGACAGGTAGCCCTATGGCTGCAGAAGGGGCTGACAAACCTGAGAGATGCCAGGAGGTCGCTCGTAGACGGCGGAGACTACAATTCGCTTGAATCGGTTGCTGCGCTGATCTCCAGACTGCAACAGCTCGAGGGTGAGGTGGAGCATGCTGAACAGGGCTATTCAGGCATCGCGCCGATGATACGCATCGGACAGGATCAGCTCAATGAGCTTTATGAGTACGATTTTGCATTCGTTGATACGGCATCAAAACTTTCTGGCGTCTGCGATTTATCTGCTGCTGTGAAGTCACAGACCGGTGTCCAGGGCAGGCTTGACGACATAGATACAAAAATAACTGATTTCAAGACCGCGTTCGAGAACAGAATGAGAGAAGTTGAGAAAATACAGATAAAGTGAGGTCATGGACTTGTTCGGAAGAAAGGCTAGTGGAAGTGGAATACCCGCAACGGGCGGAAGCGTCTTCGGTTCTACAACAATTGCATGGGAGGACCAGTACAAGCGGGAAAACGTGATGTGGAAAGTGCCCAGGCTGATCAGGCTGAATGACAACATAGTCGTAAGGGAGGACGAGATAGCCGTCTTCTTCAGGGATGGTAAAGTACTGACATACTTTGACCAGCCCAACAGGTATGCGCTGACAGATTTCAACGCTCCGGTAACGGGCAAACTCCTGAAATTCTTCTCCGGCGTGGTACAGCAGGCGGAGGTCTTTTATGTGCAGAAAAGGTTCTTCGATGGCAAATTCGGCAGCACCCAGCCGTACGAATTTACAGACCCTGTCTTCGGGGTCGTAAGCCTGAGGGTCTACGGCGATTACAGGTACAGAGTGGCGAACCCGGAGAATTTCATCAACCAGTTCGTGGGCACTTTCAATGCAGAGACAACTGAGGACGTAGACGGCAGGCTGAAAGAGCAGATGGTGCTGCTCACCTACAATGCCATCGGCAAGATGAAGGACAAGGGGATGAAGGTCACCGACCTGGCAACCAGCCTTACCAACATAGAGCAGGTTATACTTTCAATCTCGCCGGACCACTTCCAGCAGTACGGAATAGAGATCAACAAGGTGCCTGGCCTGACGATAAGCCTTCCAGAGGAGGTACAGAAGGCAGTCGACACGAGATCCCAGATGTCAGTGCTTGGCGTCAACTACATTCAGTACCAGGCCGGGCAGGCAATGGTCGATGCGGCAAATAACCCGAGCGGCGTCGCCGGTGTCGGAGCGGGACTCGGTGTTGGCCTCGGAGCAGGCGCGGGAGTGGGGTATGCAATGGCAGGACCTATGATGCAGGGGGTTCAGCAGCAACAGCAGATGAAGTCATGTTACAAGTGCGGAAGCATGGTGCCGGTGTCAAGCACTTTCTGCCCCAGCTGCGGTGCTAATCTTACCCAGCCCGCGACAGTTACCTGTTCGAAATGCGGAGAGAAGATGCCTCAGGGAACCAAGTTCTGCCCCAACTGCGGGACTGCTGTGGTGCAGCAGCAGGCCGCGCAGCAGCAGATCAAGTGCGCGAGCTGCGGCTTTGTGCTCCAGTCACCTGCAAAATTCTGCCCCAACTGCGGAAAACCGATGTGATGCAATGTACTGTATAAAGTGTGGAGCACAGCTTCCGGATGATGCAAAGTTCTGTTACAAGTGCGGGGCGGTGCAGAATGTGCCCGGCAACCAGGGGGGTCAGCAGCAGACACAGCAGCCGGCCAAAGCAGTATCGCCGTCAAGGAATGTGATAGCTGCGTCGACGGTGACCGAGCTCAAATGCCCGGGTTGCGGAGCGCCAATCAAGCCGCAGTTCGGCGAGATGGTGATCACCTGCCAGTACTGCGGTACGAGCGTTTCACTCGCATCCAGCGGCTGGGAAAACATACAGCGGCACACTATGCTGCCGCTCAAGCTCGAACAGCAGGACGCTGTGCTGAAGAACATATCAAATGTAATGGACAAGGGACTCCTGAGAAGGCATTTTTCAGAGGACGCCAAGCTCGAGGAGATAAACCTCAGCGTAGTCCCGTACTGGATTGTCCCTGTTTCCGCCAGGACAACATACACTGCTGTGGATGTGTATGCACAGGTAGGAACAATAGCAACAACCGCAGCACTGATGGGCGTGATGGGTGGCGCATTCGGCGGCGGAAGGGACAGAGGAATGGGCATGGGCACAGGCCTGCTGGAGGGTACGATGATAGGCTCCATGGTTGGAGGAGGATTCGGCGGCGGCAACAGCAGCAGGGCATATTCGCTCAACCAGAACTACCAGTTCCCGGTCGTGGCGATGAAGTCGCTTGACGAATACCAGCCCAAGAGTTACGAGTTCAATCTGGATGAAAGATCCCTGTTCGACTCAGGCAAACTGCCCAAGGGGATCAAGGTATTGAACGGTGACGTAAGCGAGGATGCGGCGGAATACGAGGCCAAGACAAACGTCAACCAGCTGCAGTACACCAAGGTGCACGCGCAGCACCACATGGTGCAGAGCATTCACACCGACATGGACACATCCGATCCAGAACTGTGCCATGTTCCTGTCTGGTTCGCGAGATTTGACAGGAAGGGAAAGAAGATTGTTGTTGTTGTCGATGGCCACAATGGCGGCATCATCAACAGCATAGGACTCGAGTGAGTTATTGCAGTCAGTCCTCGTAGCTGATACGGTAAGTGTTTTCTCCCTCCGGTCTGACTGAAGCGGGCACAGGAAGGTGCATGTCTGTTTCCTGTGATGTTGTGACCGGGACAGAATACACGTGGCTGGTGTGCCCGAAGACTTTGCCGGCCGCAAGGCATTCACCGACGTATTCAGTATGGGCCCTCAACCTCTCAGACGCGTGACCGGCACGCGCCATTACATTCCCGGAAAATCGCTCGGACGCCAGGCTGCACAGTCCTGTTTCGACTTCGCAGCCAATACTGTTCCTGCCGCAGACAGCGGCGGCAACGGAGGTTGTGCCCAGCCCAAGGAATGGGTCCAGGACATTGTCTCCCTGTATGGAGAACATGTTCACAAGCCTTGCTGCAATTTCAAATGGAAATGAGGCAGTTCGCCCCCTGGGGGAGCGGTCGCCGGCAGACTGTCTTTCACCCTTGATGCCTGTCCACTGGTCTGAAAACCAAATGTTCCTCTCCTCCCAGAAGAAAGCGCTGCTCCGTCTTCTCAACTTTTCCTCCTGGCTGCCGAAGATCCTGCTGCCGCCCTTTCTTAGCACGATTATATGCTCGTGCTCAAGGGTCGGATATGCAGAAGGAGGGAGCATTCCCGAACCCATGAATTTGTTGGGCTTGTTTGTCTCCTTCGTCCAGATTATTCCGGGCAGCAGAGTGAAACCCGCGGAAAGACAGCCTGATACAATCCTTGACTGGTTCGAATACATGGCAAAATCATTCCCGACCTTCCTGACTGCATCACCAACGACAATGCAGGCCATACCACCTTTTCTGAGCGTGACGAAAAGATTCGCCCAAACCCTGTCAAGCTCTCTGTGCATAAGCTCGAATGCTCCATTACCATTTCCCTCAGAGAGCCTTGCGCGGATGGAGCTGTTGAGTTGTGAGAAGAGTGAATCCCACATTTCAATCATCGGATACGGTGGAGAAGTCACGACAAGGTCGATTGAGCATTCCGGTGAACATGCAGTTTGCCTGGAGTCTGCATTCAGCACAACATGTCGCGTACCTTCCATATGAGGAGTGCATAGTCTGCGGCTGACTTAAGCTGAGTGATAGAACGTGCCTTCCGGAACAGGCATTCCAGTGGTCCTGGGGACAGAGAGAGTGGCCCGCCCAAGTGATGCAACCAAATCTGCTGTTTAGTAATCATTATATAGAAGTGCAATCATATGTAATTGTCTGGTGAGAAGATATGGCAGACAAGATAGAACCATACAGGAGAAGCATCAGGCCAAGAACAATCGACGAACTGTTCGATGACATGCAGAAATCGTTCGAAGACATGATGACACCGTTCTTTTCGGAGACCGGATGGCCAACGCTGGAACACTACAGGGCAGAGCTCGGAAGGCTGCCCACGGCCGACATCGAGGAAGATGAGAAAGAGTACAGGATAACTGCAGATATGCCGGGCATACAGAAGGAGAACATTGATGTCAGGCTGGCGGAGGACAACACCGTTGAGATAACAGGCAAATCCGCAGAGGAAAAGAAGGAAACGAAGGGCAAGTACGTAAGGCACGAAAGGAACCAGACGGACTTCTACAGGAGATTTGTCCTGGATACAGATGTCGACGCGGACAAGGTGGAAGCGAAGGTGGAGAACGGGGTATTGACACTGAGGCTCCCGAAGAAAGCAGCCGAGGCAGCGAAGGTAAGGAAAGTGCAGGTGAAGTGAGAACAAATCCTTTTTTATTTTATTGATTGATTGAAGTAGCGGAGCGGGATACAGACGACCAGACACAGTGACAAATTCCTCAAAGTCGGCGAATCGAAGCCAAAAGATGTCGGAAGAGGCATTGCAAGGATCGACCCGGCAGTCATAGATATACTCGGCATCCAGGTCGGGGATGTAGTACAGATCGAGGGCAAGAAGAGCACGGTTGCAATAGTATGGCCAGGTTATCCCGAAGATACCAACAGGGGAGTAATCAGGATAGATGGAAGCACAAGGAGAAACGCGGGAGCAACCATAGATGACAAGGTATCTGTTCAGAAGGTTGCAACAAAGCGCGCAACTAGGATTACTTTGGCCCCTACAGAGCCGCTGCGCATTATGGGTGGCGACGAATACCTGTCACAGGTCCTCGATGAGAGGGCCGTCACCAAGGGTGACGTAATAGAGATTAACATAATGGGAAGGAAGGTGGAACTCATCATACTTTCCTACCAGCCCCCGGCAGAAGCTGTTATTGTAGACAGGGAGAGCGAAATCAGATTAAACGAGAAGCCGGTGAAGGAAGAACTCGCGAAGCTTCCGAGGGTCACATACGAAGACATAGGTGGCCTCAAGGATGAGGTAAA
>JAJYOM010000064.1 GCA_021796175.1 Thermoplasmata archaeon | reverse complement strand
TCTCTGGTTTCTGTGTCGGTTGTTTTACAACCACAATGAATGTGAGTGTTGAAGAGTTCGTGGCACCGTTTCCTGATGCAACTGATATGTTTGCGACAAATGTTGTATTGCTTGTAACGAACGGTATTGTGTAGTTGGCAAATGCGCTTGTTGAGTTCACGGTGTTGACATTCAACCAGCTCTGGTTTGTCATCCACTGTAAACCGCCTGTTATGTGCTCAGCGGTGTAGTTGACGACAAATGTGCCGCTTTCGTCAGGTATCACTTTCAGTGTTGCAGGCAGATTGTCAAGGGCGATCGATGGGCCCGGCTGGGCCGGAATGACGACCGTTATCGTCAATGTCGATGTGTTCGATACACCGTTGCCTGCGGACGCTGTTATGCCGACAACGTACGCTGTGACAGCGGTTACAACCGGTGCAGTGTAGACAGCATTCGCGAGCGTGGAGTCAACTGACGTAACAGTAACCCAGGATACGTTCGTCTGCCAGGTTATGCTTCCCTCTATTCCGCCGGCAGTGTATAAAATGCCATACTGCCCGGAACTTCCTGAGTTAACCGTTATGGATGCCGGAAGGTTGCCAAACCTTATGTAAGGTTTCGAGGGCGGTGGTGTCACGCGACTGTAGCCGAAGACATTTACTTTCTGGAAGGCCGGTGTGACTGTCCCTATCACCGATGCAATGGATATTCCTATCCATCCAGTGGCGTTCGCGTCTCCCTGCACTGTCAGTGTAAGGTTGGTGTCTGTATTTCCTGCCACATAGTACGAAAGTGTCGAAGCTGCAGAAAGATTGCCCTGCTGCATTTTCCAGTTGGAGCCGGAGTAAGCGAAGTATGCCGTTGCGCTGGAGTATGTCGAATTCTGGGTAATATTCAGCTGTATGCCGGAAAGGTACGACTCGGTCACCACCAGCGTGAGCGGAAAGTTCCAGGTGTGCACTGCAGTGAGATTCACAGACTGCGGAACACCTGTAAAGTATCCTTTTCCACCCGGCCTGGTGAATGGCTTGAGTGATTTCTGGCTGGACATCTGCAGATAGATGGCAAGTGAGGCAACGACGAGAACCGCCACTATGAGTACGGTGATTACACGTCTCCCTGTTCTAGTTTTCAAAAGTTTCCCGAGCATGGTAACAACTCTGACTGGTTCTGCTCAGTTAGTGGAAGGCTGCTCCTTCCCTTCATCTTCCTGTGCCTTCTTCCTGGCTTCGATGTCAAGCTTCAGCTGGCTTATCTCAGAACCGACCTTTTCCATCCTGCTTCTCAGCTTGGCCCTGTAGTTGTCATTGTTGTAGATGATGGAATCGTAGTCGTTCTGTGTCATCTCATTTCTCGCTATTCGCGTCTTTGCTCCCTGTTCGATTATGTCACATACTCTCAGTTCCTCCTCCAATTTCTCTTTCTCCTTGCCAAGCATTTCCAGCCTTCTTGACAGCCTGTCGACCTCCGATGGCTGTTTCCTGGCCTCATCTTCTCCGTAGATCAGTAATAGTGAGCCCTGCAGTATCAGCGAACCGATTGCACCGCCTATGGCACTGACCACCAGCACAATAGCGAACACAGATATTTCCTGCGGAACGCCAGATGAACTTATGAAGAACGAGTTGAAGAAAAGGAAGGGCGCCATGACCACCCTGTTGAAGTCAATCCCGCCGAGCCACGAGAAAAGTGATGTGAGCACAATCAGAACGGAAGTGACAGTGAAGGCTTCGGCAGCTCCCGGCATTACCCTCCTGCTTGCGACTGCACCAGCAATGAGTGCCGAAACAAACAGCGTAACGTAGCCGTAAGTCGCGAGCAGCCCTGTGGCTGTTACAGCGTAGAGAAAGAGTGTGGCGCAGACACCACCGAGGAACGCCCTTAACCCTGAGTTCAGCCTCATTCAACCCATCCATGACCTGCCGAGAAGGCACTCTGTCGAAAGCCTCCCCTGTGATCCAACTATGCCAGTGTGCTGTTAATATCAACGTTGATAATTTATAAGTTGTGGTTCAAAATGAAATATGTCGCGTACGCTGGCATTGTTTTTTCGACAGGACAAAACTGTAATCGGGACCTACTGGTTTATCATGTCGTTGAGGACCTGTAGCGATGACCTGTGCTCCTCCCACCTGAGCCGGCTGCTTGCCTCCCTGTATGTCAGCCAGGCGAACTCCGTATGCTCGCCTGAAAGCCTGACGTCCTTCGTATCGACCTGAACACCGAATGCATGCTCCTCGAAGCTGTCCCCGCCTTTCTCAAACCTGAATGGTACACGAAGGTCAATGACGTATGTCAGTTCAGTTATGCCTGTTTCCTCCGCAATCTCCCTTGCCAGCGCATCAAGTAGTTTCTCATTCTTCTCCACATGTCCTGTTATGGGTGTCCAGTATCCTCCCCTTGCCTCCGGTCGCTTGAGCAGCAGGTACTCAACATCGTTACCCGGACTGTACAGAATTGCCTGTATCTTCATAACTTCGGCCATCTATCGCACAACCCTCAGAACCGGTTTGACAACATGGGCGTATGATATAACTTTTGGTTAAGGTCAGTGACAAAGGCCGGATGCGTGTTTACCAGCCCCTCTGAACCATGTCCCTTCCAATGATCATCCGTTGTATCTCGCTGGTGCCTTCATATATCTCAGAAATCCTGGCATCTCTGTACATCCTTTCTATTTCCGAGCTTTTGACGAAACCTGAACCGCCGTGAATCTGCAGGCTTTCATCCACGCAGAATGAAGCTGTTTCAGATCCGGCAACCTTGGCGATTGCAGCGTTTCTTGTAAGGAGCTGCCTCTCCGATTTCATCCACTTCCGCGGGTCAATGCCAAGCTTCTCGGCCATAGAAGCAACCATGTACACGAGATATCTCAGGGACAGCGTCCTCATCCCCATGTCTGCCAGCTTGAACTGTATCGCCTGCTGTTCGGCTATCGGCCTGCCGAACTGCACCCGCTTCCTCGAATGCTCAAGGGCGAGTTCAATCGCCCTTTCCGAAGTGCCAAGCGACGAAGCAGACAGTGAAATCCTTCCTACATCCAGGGATGACATGGCTACCCTGAAGCCGTTGCCAATGCCGCCGAGCACGTTCTCTTCAGGCACTCTGACACCGTCATAGAACATCTGTACGGTGCTGCTGCCGCGTATGCCCATTTTCTCCTCCTCCCTTCCAAGCCTGAGTCCGTCCGTTTCCCTTTCCACAATGAAGGCCGTCATGCCTTCAGCCCCTTCGCCGTTCCCTGTTTTGGCGAAGACGATGTACAGCCCTGCTTCCTTTCCGTTTGTGGCCCACATTTTTGAACCGGTGATCCTGTAAACGTCTCCTTCCTTCACTGCCCTTGTCTGTATCGATGAGGCGTCAGAACCCGCGCCCGGCTCCGAAAGGTTAAATGAAATCAGCTTTTCCCCCCTGGCTGCAGGAACCAGGTATTTTCTCTTCTGTTCCTCTGAACCGTAGTAGAGCAGTGCGCTGCTGCCCAGGGAGGAATGTGCCCCAAGGATTGTTCCGACTGAGGCATCGACCCTTCCCACTTCCTCCATCAGTATGCAGTATTCCACTTTCCCCAGGCCCGCTCCCCCGTATTTCTCCGGCACGTATGCACCCATGTAGCCGGCCCTGCCCATCTTCTGTATAACAGCCGCCGGAAAGGTCGCATTCCTGTCCATTTCGGCTGTAATTGGCCTGAGTTCAGATTCAAGGAACTCCCTGGCACTCTTCCGGAGCAGTTTCTGCTCCTCCGTAAATTCAAAGGATATCGTTCAACCACAACCCTGTCTCATTTTCTATAATCGTAGAATCCCCTGCCGCTCTTTCTTCCCAGGAGACCGGCTTGCACCATTCTCTTGAGCAGTGCAGGCGGCCTGTACTTGGGATCGCCAAACTCCTCGAACAGCACCATTGAGACATCATAAGCTATATCCAGCCCGACCATGTCTGCGAGTTCCAGCGGACCCATTGGCCATCCTGCGCCCGCCTTCATTGCAGTGTCTATGTCCTCCGCAGTGGCCAGCCCCTCCTGCAGAATGAAGCATGCCTCATTCTGTGCAGGAACAAGCATCCTGTTGACGACAAAGCCAGGTGATTCGTTTACCTTCACGGGTACCATCTGCCGCCTGTGGTTTTTCAATCCGCCAATAAAAGTCCTGACATCGTCTGCCAGGCCTGATGCTGTCTGAATGCCCGGTATTATCTCCACCAGCGGCAAAGTGTATGGAGGGTTGAAGAAATGCGTTCCAATGACACGGTCAGGTCTGCCGGTCGCTGATGCGATTGCTGTGATGTAGATGGAGGAAGTGTTCGATGCAAGGATACATTCTTTGCGGGTATGCGCATCTAGCTCGCCGAAGATCTGTCTTTTCACTTCGAGTTTCTCGAACGCTGCTTCAATCACCAGGTCTGTGTCGGCCATTTCTTCCCATGAGGTTGTAGTCCTTATCCTCGACAGCACTTCCTTCTTCTCCTTTTCTGTGTACCTCGCACTGAGCGCTTTCCTTACCTGCTCCTTCTGCTCGTCGGAAAGAACAACGCCGACAGACTGTATCCTCCTTATCTCCTCCTCTGGTCTCTTTGCCTGAAAGGCGATCAGGTGATCAAGTATCTTCTCAATGTTTCTCATTCCCTTCTGCAGAAGTTCATCCGAAACATCCCTGAGCACTACCTCCAGGCCGTTAAATGCCATCAGTTCTGCTATTGCCGAGCCCATTGTACCTGCGCCCACGACGCCTGTCTTCCTGACCGAAAGCATGGAAATACCTTCCAGTGTGTATGAGTAAAGAGTAGATTTTCTTTTCCACTTTCGATGCCGAAGGCTATCCGCCGCTCACCTTCTTCTTGAAGACTGATGCCTGCCCTCGCATGCCAGAGTATTCAACTTCGTCACCTATCGCCAGTTCCGCGGGCGAACCCACTCCGCGCATCCATCCTGAAACGGTGCATCCCTCGTGCAGTCTGACAATCACATACGCATAGGGCGCCTCGTCCGCAAATGCCTCGGATGGAACACTGAGTATCGTGAAGGTCTGAACTCTGCCGCTGCCCCCCAGTGCAGCCTTCTCAATCCTTGCAGACATGCAGGAATGGCAGACGACTGTGAAAGTTGCCATTACGCTGCCGCAGTCTGCGCATCGGTACACCTCAATCCTCCCTCCATGGCCGCCGGTATTCTGGCCGCTCATACAGTCATCTCCTCCTTTTCAGTATATGGACAGTGCATGAACCGCCGGTTGCTCCAACATTGTGCGCGAGTCCGTATTCGGCCCCCTCTACCTGCCTGTTGCCGGACTTCTGCAGAAGCTGTTCGTAAAGCTCATGTAGCTGTGCCGCGCCTGTTGCGCTCACAGGATGACCTTTCGCCTTCAATCCTCCGGAAGTGTTCACCGGCAGGGAGCCGCCCAGCGCAGTCTCACCCTGAATGGCCGCCTCCCCTCCCTTCCCCTTTTTGAAAAAGCCCAGATCCTCCGTTGCTATGATCTCTGCAATTGTGAAGCAATCATGCACCTCGGCTACATCAATTTCAGAAGGCGATATCTTTGCTTTCCTGAAGGCCTTCCTGCCCGCAAGCTCTGCTCCGTCTATGCCGGTGATGTCCTTCCTCTCCTGCAACGTCGCGACAGACCCTGCCCTCTCGCTGGCCGCGACCTCGACGAGCTCGTCCTTCAGCTCTCTTGCCTTTTCCTCAGAAGCAAGCACGACTGCCGACGATCCGTCAGAGAAGGGGCAGCAGTCGTAGAGGCGGAAGGGGTAGGCGACAACAGGCGACTCCAGATACGCTTCCTCAGTGAGTTTTCTGTGCAGATGCGCGTGCGGGTTGCTCAGCGCATTTTCGTGGTTCTTTATTGCAACGCTCGCCAGCATCTTCTGCGTTGTGCCGTATTTGTTCATGTGTGCGACAGCGATAGCCGCGTACAGCCCGGGGAAGGTTACGCCGTTTATCGCCTCGTACGCGTAATCCGATCCCATTGCGAAGTAGGAGGTAGCCTCCATTGTGCTCAGGTGGCTCAGCTTCTCGCCGCCTGCAACAAGACAGATGTCATCCGCCCCGCTGGCAATGTGTATGTATGCCTCGTGCATGGCTGCGCTGGAACTGGAACAGGCACTCTCTATTGCTATCGACGGCTTTTCCGGTATTCCAAGTGAAGTGTTAATCAGCGGACCTATATGCAGCTGCTTTTCAGTGATGCCGAATGCATTTGAGTAGAATGCGGAGTCAACCTCCCTTGGGGAAAGACCCGCGTCATTGAGCGCGCTCAGTGAGACAGCCGACATGGATTCCCTGCTGCTTTCCTTCATCTTACCGAACTTTGACATTGCAGTTCCGACAACAAACACGCTTCTCAGTTGAATCACCCTCTTAATGTTTCACTGGCGGGGAATGGGATGTGTCCGCTGATGCATTCAAAAGAAATAACTATTCCGTCGACTTAGTCCGGGCCAGATGAGCACTGGCCTTCATCTCAGGGAAAAGAAAAAGGCGCCTGATTCAAAGAAAACTGGCGAGGTCGAGGTGGAGCTGACGCAGCCGTTCAGCCTCGAGCAGAGTGCTGAATGCGGCCAGGCATTCAGGTGGGAGAGGAGCGGCGACAGCTACTATTCTGTTTTGGGAGACGTGGTCCTGAAGGTCAGGCAGGAAGGAGCCAAACTGTTTGCACGTCTTTGCCCGGACAGGGACTGTTTTTCCACGCTTTCACTTGTCGGCGATGTATTCAGGTTTGACGACAATGTGGACGGCATCATTGCCGAACTCTCAGCCGATCCTCTCATAGCAGAATCTGTTTCGTCCCACAGGGGTCTGAGGCTTATCAGGCAGGATCCGTGGGAATGTCTGATATCCTACCTGTGCTCCATCAACTCGAACATACCGAGGATAAAGGGGGATGTGGAAAGGCTGTCGAGGAAATACGGCAGGGAGATAGCGTTCGACGGCCGGCCGTTTTACACCTTCCCGTCAGTCGACGCTCTCGCCGGCGCGGAGGAAGACGAGCTGCGCAAGCTGAAGACCGGTTTCAGGGCGAAGTATATTGTTTCCGCTGCAAGAAAGGTAAAGGATGAGAAGATTGACCTCATCAGTTTCAGGAAAAGGAGTTATGAGGATGCATTCGAAGAACTCTGCACCTTCAACGGCGTGGGTCCGAAGGTCGCTGATTGCGTATTGCTTTTCTCCATGGACAAGCTTGAGGCTTTTCCCGTCGACAGATGGGTCAGGCGCGGAGTCGAGCTTGTATACTTCGGTGGCCGGAAGCTCACTGAAAAGAGGGTAAGGGAATGGTCAAGAATGCATTTCGGCAGGTTTGCGGGATATGCGCAGGAATACCTGTTCTACGGCTCAAGGCTCAGGGAACTCGCCGCGGGCATCACGAGCCATAACGTCTCCGCCGGAGCTGATAAGAGCGTATCGCCCGCAGGAAATCGACAAAACTGAAAGTGGGCCAGTATACGTCGCTGAAATAAAGCTCTGAATATGCAGCCTGCCAGAGAAGGAAGTTTGAGATGCGCTCCTCACCTGAAGTCCTGAGCACAAGGTCAGGATCCGGCAGACCGTCGGTGTAGAGGTATCTCGACACAAGTGATTCATCGATATCCTGAAGTGTGAGCTTGCCTACGTTGACCGAATCCACTATCCTCTTTATTGCTGAAACGATTTCCTGCCTGCCGCCGTACGCGACCGCTATATTGTAAGTGTAATTCGTGTAATCCTTCGTCTTCTCCTCCGCATACCTGATTGATTCCTGTACTCCTTCAGGCAGCGTCTCCACCTGCCCTATTGCCCTTATCTTTATGCCGTGCCTGTGCACTCTTTCATCGTCACCGACCTTCCTGAAATTCTCTTCAAACATCTGCATAAGTGAATCGACCTCCTTCCTGTTCCTCTTCAGGTTTTCAGTCGAGAATGCATAAACCGTCAGTACCTTTATGTCGAGCAACAGGCACCAGTCGAGCACTTCCTCGAGCTTGTCCTTGCCCTTGACATGCCCTTCCTGCAGCACCATCTCCATTTCCTTTGCGTATCGCCTGTTGCCATCCATGATGACGGCCACATGCTTCGGGATCGGAAGCTTGCGCACCTCTGAAAGCAGTCTCTTCTCGTAAGCGTTATAGGCTGTATTGGCAATTGCCTGCGCGAATCCAACAGGATGGCCCCTTTCCCCCCTGTCAGTTTTCCTGGCTCCGTTTTGTGACATCTGAAACCGTCAGATCTCTATAGTTTCTCCCACTTTCATAATCCTGCCGGCTTTGTTAT
>JAJYOM010000063.1 GCA_021796175.1 Thermoplasmata archaeon | reverse complement strand
AAGGTCCATCCGGTTGGAAGCAAAGAAGAAGAACAAGCTGGTAATGGTTGTAAGCAAGGGAACAATGGACACAGCTTACCCTGCGCTGATAATGGCAACAACTGCAGCGTCTCAGGGAATGGAAGTGTACATGTATTTCACATTCGGGGGCATGAAATTGCTGACGAAGGGACAGACTGAGACAGTGGGCCCCAGCGTTGACATAGGCATGACAAAGGAACAGATGATCGGTCTGATCGGCAAGGGAGGCATGCCCACTATTGACCAGATGATGAAGATGGCGATTGACATGGGGGTGCGCATTAACGCGTGTTCGCCTACAATGAACCTGTTCGGCACGACGAAGGAGAACCTCGCATATCCCGGTCTTGACGTCTGCGGTGCAGCCACTTTCCTGGAGTGGGCATCGGACCCCGATGCGATAACGCTTTTCCTCTGAGGAAGAGCGGAAAATGCAACAACGGAGCGGCATTCTCATTGAAGATAGTCTATGTGAAATACGCCGACCCGAAGCCGTTCAATGAGAATCCCTCCGAAAAACTTTCTATGCAGTTCCACAGGATTGTTTTCCAGACAGCCGGACTGCTCATACGGGAAGATGACGAGCTCGTTTTCATTGGTGAAAAGGCTGCCGAGGATGACAATACGAAGCTTGCGGAGAGATACGGCAGGGACATGTTTCCTGCGTACAGGAATGTACTGCCCATAAGAAAGAGCGATATAATAGAGCGAAGAGACCTGGAAGTCTGAAAGTGGGATATTGGCCGAAAACGTTCTGAGAAGGTTCATATTCGGCAAACCGGTCGACAGCATACTCTTTGTTGGCGAGCGGAACAAGGATGCCAGCGCAGTGGCGGAACTTCTGCTTTCCAAATACAATGCAGAGGCAGTCGGTGAGGGAAAGCCGCCAGTGCGTTCTGCATCTGCAGGCATCTGGGCTGAAGACGGGAGCAGCATAAGCGCAAGGGCCGCAGCATTCCTGGCGTCGAAAGACATAGATTCTTCTGCCTTCAGGAGCAGGAAATTCAATCCGGGCATGTGTGACACCCATCAGCTCACACTCACGCTGGATATGGGAATCAAGGGAATGCTGCTTTTCAAGAAACCCGAAGCGGTGATATACACTCTGTCGGAATATGCGCTCATCGGCGCTGACATAGCGAAGGCGGGACTGCTGAGCGATGCTGACTACACAGGAACAATGGTTGAACTTGATGAGATGATACAGAGGTCGCACAGGAGGGCGATCAGGAACGTAACATTCTGATGCCCTGTCATTCGATAGTCACATTCCCCCTTGAGAGGATAGCTGCAACTTCCGGCCTTATTATCTCGTGCGGTATCTGCCCGCCTTCAGCAAGTATTTTCCTTATGCGCGTCTGGCTGGTGTTTACCCTCGAGGACTCCGGGTGCGGGCAGACTTTTGTCGATACCATGTTCTTGCAGATTGAGCAGTAGAACGTTTCATTGTATCTGATTGGGTGGACTCCGACATCAAACTCGTCAAATATCCTGTGTCCGGCAAACGGGTCGTAGTAGCTGCCCACGCCTGCCTGGTCCCTGCCCACTATGTAATGGGAGCAGCCGTAGTTGCGCCGCACAATCGCATAGAAGAGCACAGCCCTCGGGCCGGCATAGCGCATTGAAATTGAAAGCGAGCCCAGCAGAACACTTTCCTTCCGGTAGTACCTTGAAACGAACACATCGTATGCCTCCATTATTACTTCCGGCTTGTAGTCGCCATGCTTCAGCTTTCCCACTACAGGCTGTATGAACAGTGCGTCAACGTCATCCCTTTCGAGCGTCACACGCTGTATGTATTCATGCGCAAGATGCGGAGGGTTCCTTGCCTGGTAGGCGGCAACGCTCTTCCAACCCATTCTGGCGAAATGGGACCTGCTCTCCTCTGGCGTCAGTTCGTATGAGGAGAAAGGGCTGTCGAGTCTCCTGAGCAGTTCCAGACTGCCAGCGAGTGCAACCTGACCCATGTTCGCTATTTCTTCCACATTGGGATGACTGGTGTCCTTTGTCCCGTACGTCTTTTCAGCGAACGCGCCCTTGTCAAGTGTGTACTTCTCTGAAACAGTAAGGAGCGCCAGCGGCCTGCCGGTGAAGTCATTGAGCAGCACAGCATCGCCCTTCTTCACCGACGATACAGCGCTCGTGTTTTCATGACCGGAGGGCGCGAGAACGATGGGCATGCTCCAGGGGAGGCCGTTCTCGAGCCTGGTGTGAGATGTTATGCTCTCAAATTCGGCCCCCGATGAAAAGCCCTCAAGCGGGCTGTATGCGCCGATGCCGATCTTCTCTGCATCGTAACTCTCATCCTGCGTCAGCTGAATGGAAGGCAGTGTTTGAAGTTCTTCAGCAGCCGGCGATTTGCCGCGCCTGCCGAACCTGTTCACCAGGTGTCCGCCATAGGGCTCCGGTATCATCTCTGAGGCACCCTCATGATATCAGGTGGTGGACAGGGAGCTTCTCCATGTGCCACACGCCCGTTTTGGGATCAAACTGGGACGAAGCAAAGACATGCCAGTCATCATCGTTCAGCTTGGGATGGTCGCCGCGATAGTAGTAGCCGGGCCACCTTGTCTCCTGCCTGAAGAGTGTGTGCCTGACAACTGATTCCGCTGCCCATACCCTGTGGTTGAGCTCCCATGTCCGCTGCAGCTGATGCAGGCTCTCGGCACCTACGTGGTCAAGATCCTCCCTCAGCATCCCTATGAGTTCAAGTCCGCGGTTCAGCATTGGTTCGTTTGTGATGTAGAATGTGCTTACACCGCCCGCGTACTCATCCATTATCTTCTCAAGCCTCTGCAGGCCGTGTATTGGTAGTATGTATGAAGGCGAAACAGTGCCCGCGACAATCTCATTCCTTCCGACATCATAGTTCTCGAGCGGTTTGAATATTGCATCCTTCAATTTCTCAATCTCGGCATCGTCTGTCTGTGGCGGGCTGTCAGCGATGTCCGATATGTACCTGACCGCGGACTTGCCTGCTATCCTGCCTTCAGTGAAGGAGCCTGATGAGAATTTGTGGGCCGATCCGCCAATCGTGTCGCCCGCGCCGAACACTCCCTCGACCGTGGTCATCCTGTTGTACCCCCACTGGTAATCAGATGGCGCAAAATCCTCCGGCCCGCTTGCCCATGCTCCCGAGCATGTGGCGTGTGAGCCCATCACATAAGGCTCCGATGCAATCAGTTCGGACGGCTTCTCCCTCGGATCTATGTTCTGGGAAGCCCAGACAACGGCCTGGTCTATCGTCATGTCCAGAAAGTCCTCCCAGCCGATTTCCTCCTTCTCCTTCGTATCGAGTGACTCCTGTGTGTGCATGTAAATGGGGCCCTTTCCCGCCTTCATTTCCTGAAGCATTGCGTGGTTTCTCAGGCAGGTCGGCATTGGCTTGATCTCTGCGTACTTTCCGACAAGGCCCTTTATCTCGTCGAACCTCGACGCCTCGTATTTTTCACCGTAGGCATTGGTTGCATATGTCTTCAGCAGGAGGAACCAGGCACCGACCGGCCCATAGCCGTCCTTGAACCTTGTCAGCACAATCCTGTTCTCCATCTGTATCATCTTGGCACCCGCCTGTATCAGAAGTGAGTAGGCCGACGCTGTGCTCCACGGCGAATACCATGTGCGTCCGGCGCCTTCACCGATTGATCTCGGCCGGAATATGTGCGATGCACCGCCTGCAGTGACAATCACTGCCTTTGCCTTGAATACGTAGAATGTGCCGTCCCTCACGTCAAAACCGACAGCGCCTGCGACCCTGTTCGGCTTTGTCCTGTCCATGAGCAGGTGCGTCACCATTACACGGTTGATGATCTCAGTGGCCGACTTCCTGGCGGCTTCCGCGACAATTGGTTTGTAGCTCTCGCCATGAATCATTATCTGCCACCTTCCCTCTCTCTGGTAATGGCCGGTCTTCGGGTCCTTCATTATCGGAAGTCCCCATTCCTCGAACTTGTGCACAGTGGCGTCCACATGCCTGGCTATGTCAAAGAGCAGATCCTCCCTGACTAGTCCCAGCAAATCTCCCCTCGCATAGCGGACAAAATCCTCGGGCTGGTTTTCTCCCCACTGCATACCCATATAACAGTTGATGGCGGACAGACCGTGAGCCACTGCACCGCTGCGTTCAATGTTCGCCTTCTCAACCACGACTATCCTGAGGTTCCTTCCCCAGTACCTTGATTCATACGCTGCACCGCAACCGCCGAAGCCGCCGCCTATGATCAGCACATCTGAATCTACAACTCTTGTTCTTCTTGAAGCAAATAAACCCATTCAACTCACACCTGTTTCTTTTCACCTGATGGCAGCGAGGGCAGGCTGTCCACCTTCAGTGCTTCGGGCTCATGTGCGAGCAGCTGGGAAGAAAAAGCCTTCTGGTCCGGTGCGTCATACATGGACGGGCCCTTTATTGAGCCCCACGGGGTGGTCCGTATCGGGAAGGCAAATTCCTTAAGCCTGCCGTCCCTGTATCTTATCTTCCACGAAACCATTCCCTTCTCAGGTTCCCTGAGAACCCTTACGCTGTGGCCGAGCGGCGCGAAGTCGGCATAACCCCTCACGTCTATTGCATTCTGCGGGCACTCCTTCACGCACGAATAGCACTCCCAGCAGAAATTGGGCTCTATGTTCAGCGCCCTTCTGTACACCGGGTCTATGTGCATTATGTCCGATGGACAAATGTCGACACATTTTCCGCATCCGTCGCACTTGGTCATGTAAACAAAAGTTGGCATTTGTATCACACTCAGAGATGTGGTCCTTCGGAGGGTGACGGCAGGTCCGATGAACCGCTTGCCTCCTCTATTCTCTTCTGTATTGCAACCCCCGGCTTGTAGAACATATGGGAGAACTTCGACCAGGGTATCGTAACAAAGAGCATTGTAGTGAAGATAATATAGAATGCGAAGAACACACCTGTCGCAACTGTGTTCTGGGCAACCTCCACCACTTCCATCAGTATTGCGAATGTCACACTCGCAATTAGAGAGAGAATGAATATGTCTGCCCTTATGATCCTGAATGGTTTGTGACCCTCGTGGGACACGTTGACCCTCAGAACAAGGAAGAACCAGTAGCCTCCGGCGAGTATCAGGAAGGCACCTATGTTCCATAAGACTGGAAGAATGATGGGTGTCCTGATATCGGTCGGGTAAGAAAATATCATGATGATTGTTGTGAGCAGGTAAAGGACAAAGCCGTAGTTCATCATAATGTGGGACATTCTGCGCGGGAGCTCATGGAACTCACCGGAAACGGCTATTACCGTGGCCGCGGTCTTTGCGGCGATTGCTGCCTTTTCACCGGATGTGAGCTCTCTGCTGGAATATCTTTTTGATTTGATCCTCTGCCTGGTGAAGAACTTGATCTTGCTGCCGTGCATCAGGTCGTACAGGGTGCCAAGTGCTACAGAGAGAATCATGAGCACAAGGTAGACTTGCATCACAATGGCAGGCAGAAAAACTGTCAGATTCGTGAATGGGTTGACAGACCACATTATTATTTCCAAATTCAGCCTAAAGAACCAACCCTTTATTAGTTTTTTTGGCGGACATTTGCCTGGGAACCCGGGTGCCAGTCAGCCGCCCAGGCGTCGGCGTAGGGAAGATCACTTGCCAATCCGTCCTTCACCACACTTTCAATATCCACGTTAACCCTGCACATCTCGATACGCATCCCGTTTTCATCCGCCTCAACAACAGCGTATTGCCCGCTGGGAACATTGACGGCTCTTCCGCCGGGCAGCACAGCTACCGGCAGTCCGACACTGCCTGGATTGATGACAACAGATGTGCCAAGCCTCCTCAGCATCTGCACATGCGAATGCCCGCCGGCGTAGATGTGATGTTCACCCGATTCGCTGAACATCTCATTCATCTTTTCCTCCGTGGTGGCAGAAGTTATGAGCTCCCTGTTCGATCTCGGTGAGCCGTGGAAGCAGAGCAGTGATACATCGCCAGGCAGTTTGACGCTGACAGTCGGCCTGAATGTCCTTATGAAGTCCAGGTCGGAATTTGTGAGTTTTGATGCAGTCCAATCATGCATCTTCTCCAGCATGTGAGCCTCCTTCCCGCCATTCCGGCCGAATCCCTTCTCACCGCTGAGGAAACGCTGATCAGTGTTGCCCATTACAACCGGGCATGATAAATCCCTGATTCTTGACAGACACTCCAGTGGTCTTGGACCGGTTGCTATAACATCGCCAAGGCAGACTATGCTGTCCACTTCTTTTCTCCGTATGTCTGAGAGAACGGCGTCAAGCGAAACGAGGTTGCCGTGTATATCCGATATGATTGCCACTTTCATTTCTGCACCGGTCGGCAGAACTCACTGCAAGCAGGGATATAACTCTTCTTTAGTCCGCTCTAACGAATATTTCGAAATCGGAATGCACACAGTCGCACTGTTAAATAGTGATGCCGCATTAGCCGTCGGGAGAAAAACGTGCTAGCGAGGAAATGCGTTGGACAGGCCTACAAACCGTCAAGCAGGATATTCGCGCTGATGGTGAATTTCAAGTCGATGGTGAATGACTGCATACAGGCCGGCATTCTCAACGACTGTTCAACACTTAGAAGGCTTTCCAAGCTGACCTATTCGGGTCTGAAGAAGTACCCGGTTCCATCCTACTACAGGCTTTGTGCAATTTCAAAGGCTGCAGGCATACTTGCTTCAAGGAAGAAATCGATGAGGAGAGGAGTACCCACCAAGAACCCGTACATGACGGCACCAAACCTTGTATCCTGTTACGGTTTCATCATAACTGAAGGCGGAAAGCTTAGAATCCCGATTGACAACAGGGTGTACGAGGAGATAGAGCTGAACAGGCACACGCTTGATGAAGTGCTCTCGGACGGAGTAAAGGTCAATTCATTCAGCCTCACGAACGGTACGCTCTCCCTTTGCATAACAAAGAATGTCGATGACGCCGCGCCGTTCAGTGGTGCGGTTGGAATAGAAGGCAACTCCACTGGTCTGGCAGTAGCGGGAAGCGGAGGCATCGTGCAGTATGACATGCGCGCTGTTGTGAAGATAAAGAAGACCACAAACGAGATAATCTCATCCTTCCGAAGGAATGATGACAGGATAAAGAGAAAGATCGTTGAGAAGTACAGCAGAAGGAGATTGAACAGGACAGCCAACCTGATTCATTCGGTGACGCGTGATGTGATCGAGTCGGCACTTCAGACCGGAAGCGTCATATTCTTTGCCGAAACGCAGCGCAGTGGCGGAAAGCCAGTCGCCTACGTCAACAAGTGGACAAATGCCTGGCAGTTTGGCGAAGTGAAGAGGCAGATAGAGTACAAGGCAAGGTGGAAGGGCATTGTCGCCCTCAGGCTGAGAAAAACACAGATTAGCGACAGCGTCGCGTGTCCCGCGTGCGGGGAGAGACTCCCAAGAAAAAGGGACAGAGTCGGCGGTGCCCTGAGCTGCACCAGATGCAGTTCCAAGATAGAGAATGCGTTTTACAGGGCTCTGCAGCTTGCAGAGAGTGGCTGGGTGAGGTTCGCACAGTCACTGCCACAACTCGTGGCTGAAGGCGGGGCAGTTGAAGCAATGAATGAGGACAGAGCAGCCAATGCAAAAGTCCTCAGAGTCGATGCCCTGAAGTTCGCAAGGTCAGACTATGCGGGCAGAACCGAAATAATGCATCGTGCTTATGCGTTGGGTGGCCCTGCCAGTGGTAACCACTGATTAATCAAGGGAAATTGATGTTCCTAAACGTGTTATCGGGATTGGAAGTCTGCATTTCATCATTATTTCCAAAGTATATTATAGGTTAGAGCCCATAATGGCTGGCAATTCAGACATTCCCCCGAGTACAATATAAATTTCGACATAGAAGGTGAGCTTTAGCCATGACAGTGCTCCAAAACCTGCCGAGAAGAAAAACAGGGAATATAGAACCGACCATGGTCATTGCGGGTGCGAGGCCGAAGGACGAACAGGCAGTTGTGCTGGCCTCAAAGATTTTCAGGGATTTCAAGTCCGACTTCAGGTACAGGGAATACGTGCTGGGCTGCATAAACTGCGGCGAATGCACAACAGGCTGCCCGGCAGCCAGATTTTACAATTTCAGTCCAAGAGAGATGCTGCAGATAGCCTACCAGGACGATCCGCTTGTGCTGCTTGACGCGATGCAGGAGAAGATATGGGCCTGCTGCCAGTGCTACACATGCAACATGAGATGCAGGTTCGGCAATGACATTGCGGGCGCAATAAGCCTGATGAGGGAACTTGCCGTGAAGAATGG
>JAJYOM010000003.1 GCA_021796175.1 Thermoplasmata archaeon | reverse complement strand
TCCCGCAAGCCTAGTGTCGAAGCCGTAGTCGATGCCCTTCAGGAATGGTGCACCGCTTTCAACAAAGTCATAACCCTCCCCGTACTTGCAGAGCCCCATGTCCTCGTAAGTCTGCACTTCCGAGGAGGCGTAAGCATCATGGAGTTCGACGAAATCGAGGTCACGCATCGGATCCTCTATACCTGCGCCTGCATATGCCTCCAGAGATGCAGCCCGGCCCGCCCTGAATGAATGGACTCCCGGATAATCCAGATGTTCGTAGTCTGCCTTCCTTTCGTGCTTCATAAGCGGTACATCGCCAAACGGCCTGTCGGCCAACCTCATGGTGTCCGTCCCGCAGCCGACGCCCTTGATGAGTACCGGCTTGTCCGTAAGCCTGAATGCCTCCTCCTCGTTCGCGATTATGCCAACAGCTGCACCGTCGCTCATTGTGCATATCATCTCCCTTGTCAGCGGGTAGGAAATCATCTCAGCTTTCATGACCTGATCTATGGTCAGCTTCTTTGGATACTGCGAATATGGATTGTGGAGCGCATTCATATGATTCTTGACAGAGACCATTGAGAGTATTCGCGATGCTTCCTGCACTGCCAGCCTCTGTGCCTCCCTTTCATCCTTGATGTGTGCGAAGCGTCGCTTCCGCATATACTCGTAAATGTGCCTTGTGACCATCAGGGCGTAATATCCGGAGTAGAAACCGCCGATTGGGTAATCGAAGTTTGTGTCGGATGCAAGTGCAATGAATTCATTTCCCTTCCAGGTCTGGACCCTTGACATTGTCTCGAAACCTGCAACAAGGCAGATGTCCATCCTGCCGGAGGCAACTGCCTCGAATCCCGCCTGAAAAACCTCCCCGCCGGTAGCGCCTCCCCATTCTATTCTCATGCTTCCTTTCGGATTCAGCCCAAGATAATCCTGAACCATGCTTGCAGCCTTCAGCTGGCGCGTGAAGTGGTCGGAGAAGTAAGATATGCGTGAGCCGTCAATGTCCTTCTTCTCGAGTGATGGCACCTCCCTCATTGCATATTCGTATGCCTTCTTCACCATGTACCTGAAATCCATTTCAGGATGCGCTTTCTCGAACTTTGTCAATCCGCCCGAGACGAGGTATACCCTCCTGCTATACCTCTCCTTTCCGTTCTTTCCTGGTTCACTTGAAGTGATACTTATCACCTGCAGCGTGTAATGGCATGATGTAGTTAAAAAGATTGGAATTGAAAGTCATTTTCGAGACAAAAAATAGCAGAATGGCATGAAGGCAATGAAGGCTGAAATACATTCGGCGCAGAGTGGCAGTTGCCGCAGCTGGGCTCTCAGTGCTCTCCCAGCAGTTCGCGCGCAATGACCAGCTTCCTGATTTCGGTTGTTCCGGCGCCAATTTCAAGGAGCTTGGAATCCCTCATCAGCTTCTCCACCCTGAACTCCCGCATGTAACCGTAACCGCCCATTATCTGAATTGCATCGAGGGCAGTGCGAGTGGAAGCTTCCGAAGCGAACATGATTGCGGCTGCAGCCTCTTTGTTTTTGCTCTTGTCTTTCTGCAGAATGTGAATTGCGCGGTATATCAGCAGCCTGCTCGCCTCTAACCCGACGTACATGTTGGCCAACTTTTCCTGTATGAGTTCAAATTTAGCTATGGGTGTCCCGAATTGCCTTCTGTCCTTCGCATACGGAATTACCAGGTCAAGGCACTGCTCCTGTATGCCAAGCGATATGCCTGCCAGAACAGCCCTTTCGACACTCAGGCCGGACATTACTATTGCAGCACCTTCATTCTTCCTTCCAACAAGTGAGGATGCAGGCACTTCGCAGTCGTCGAAGAAGAGTTCACCTGTAGGCGATCCTCTCATACCCATTTTGTCAAACTTGCGCCCACGCCTGTAACCGTTCCTGGTCGCTTCGACTACGAATGCACTTATTCCCCTGTGTCCTTCTGCAGGCGCAGTCTTCGCATATATCAGTGCCACGTCTGCCACCGGAGCGTTTGTTATGAACGTCTTCGAGCCGGACAGCGAGTAGCCGTGGCCATTTTCCCTTGCCAAAGTCTTCATCGAAAGTGAATCCGAGCCGGACTCTGGTTCCGTAAGTCCGAGACAACCTATCCACTCCCCCTTTGAAAGCCTGGGAACATAAGTCTCCCGGTGCTCTCCGCTTCCATTCCTGAACAGATTGTCGAGACACAGGTTTGAATGGGCACCAACAGAAAGTGCAAATGCAGGGGAGATCCTTGCAAGTTCCTCCATGCATATTGCCTGGGAGATGTAGTCCAGACCAGAGCCGTCGTATTCGGACGGTATGGTCACGCCGAGCATCCCGATCTTGCCAAGCTTCCTGAATAAATCGGCCGGAAAGTAATCTTCGGCATCCATCCTGTCGGCGAGAGGTGCGAGTTCATTAACGGCGAATTTTCTGACAATATCGCGAACCATAAGCTGTTCTTCGCCAAGTTCGAAGTTCATCTTGTCACCCGGAATGGCATTGCATCACGCTTTAAAATACTTAGACAGCACGAAACCCGCTTCAGAGCATTGACTTCCTCGTCTTCGGGTCCAGTATGTCGCGCAGCACATCGCCTATGAGGCTGAAGGCGAAAACTGAGAAGAATATTGCGAAGCCGGGTATGAGGGGAATCCATGGCTGGGTGGAAATGTAGTAATTGGCATTTATCACCATACTTCCCCACTCCGGTGTTGGCGGCTGTATGCCGACACCAAGAAAACTTAGAGTTGAGAATGTCAGAATGACAGTCCCGATGTCCATTGTCATGTAGATAAACAGTGTATCGAAGATGTTTCTGAGCACGTGCCTGCCCAGTATGATGTGTTCCTTGGTTCCACTTGCCCTTGCAGCCACAACATAGAGCTGATTCTTGACACCAAGTGTCTGCCCCCTTGCGAGCCTCGCGTAAGATGCCCACCAGACAACTGAAAGAGCCTCCACGGAGTGCATGATGGAGGGCCCAAGTGCGACGGATATTGCCATAGCAAGTATCAGACTTGGGATTGAGAGAAATATATCAGTTATGCGCATAAGCACAGAGTCGACGATACCGCCCTGAAAACCTGACACAAGACCTATGGTCCCGCCAATGACCATTGCGAGCGTAGAAACTGCCAATCCGATACCGAGGTCGAGTGGAGTTGCGGCCAAAACTCTGGAGAATATGTCCCGTCCAAGATTGTCAGTGCCGAATAGATGAGAAAAACTGGGAGGAGAAAGCGGTCGTCCTGCATTGAGCTGAAGTGGGTTGTAAGGTAGAACGAATTTGCCCGCCACAAGCACCAGGATAGCGACCACCACATACAGCATCACCAGTCCGAATCCGAGCAGCGATAGAGGGCTGCTGCGGAGTATACGCCAGGTCGAAATCGCAAGGTTCTTTGCACCGGAGACTGATTTCGAAATGCTTTCGCGCTGTGTAGAGAGTGTGCCGTTCATCAGCCCCACTCCACTTTCGGATCCAGAACAGCGTACAGAATGTCAGCAATCAGGTTTGCAATGATCACTCCTATTGAAAATACAACAGTAACTGCAATTATCTCAGGGAAGTTCTCTGTCTGCACAGCGTTGAATGCATAACTTCCTATTCCCGGCCAACCGAATATTTCCTCTACAACAACGTCTCCCGACAGCAGGGAACCGGTCAAAAGCGCAAGGACAGTGACTGTGGATATGAGTGCATTGCGCAGGGCGTGCTTGTAGACGACCGCATATTCTGACAGTCCTTTGGATCTTGCAGTCTTGACGTAATCAAGGGGAAAAACCTCCAGCATTGATGCACGAGTCATCCTGGTTGCAATGCCGAAATTCAGGAATGCAAGTGAAGTGGCAGGCAAAATCAGATGCTGCACAGTGCTCAGGAAGGCAGGCACATTCCCTGTCAGAAGACTATCTAGAATTGGCATCCCAGTGATAGCAGGAGGCTGTGTGACAAACGGGCTGATTATCCCGTAGGGTGGAAGTATATTGAGATAGTAGGTGAATACAAGCACCAGAACCAGAGCGCCGAGAAAAGATGGTGTTGCCCACCCACTCAGGTAGAAAGCCCTGATGACATGGTCCGTTGCCTTGCCATTCCTTGATGCCGCAATTGCCCCAAGCGGAATCCCGACGACAACCATGATCACGACAGATGCGAGTACTAGTTCCAGTGTGGCTGGAAACCGGCTGAGTATCTGCGGAAGAATCGGCGCACCAGTCGAAGGATCGACTCCAAAATTGCCTGTGAATATGCCCTTCAGGTAATACCAGTACTGGACATAATAAGGCTGATTCAGATGATACAGACTGATTATCTCCTGGATACGGGCGGCGTTGGCCCTCCTACCCGCCCAGAGCCTGGCCGGGTCCGGAGCCATTATATGAGAGAAAAAGAAAGTGATGAATGTAACACCAATAACCAGCAGAAGCATGACAGCAACTCGCTTAACGATGAAAAGCAGCAGATCCCAGAAGTTTCTCTTCAAATTATGTCACCTGCAAATTTCGTTACTCTTGGCCTGTACCTTTTGCCAGCATGCTTAAGCCGGTACAGCGGGAATTGAAGAGTGAAAGGGGTTTATGTGTAGTATTCTGTGTTGTAGAACATAACGAAGTTGGGATAAGCGCTGCCCATCGGATTGTAGATTATACCGTTGAGACCGCCACGATATATCGAGTAGACCTGCGGGATGACCAGCCAGTCGAAGAGGTAGTTGTTGTAGGAAAGCTGAGTCATGTTGATGTAATCGGCGATCCTGCCGGACGCGCTTAAGTTGCTGGTGGCGTCCGATATGTCATAGTAGATTTGATTGAGCACGCCGGAGATATTCCCGAAATACGTCGTGTTGATGCTGATATTCCCGGAAGTCGGATCGATGCCCTGGCCACCAAAGGTGGTGAGCTGAGAGGGGCTGCCGCCGGGGGCGGCGATTTCCCATGTGTAATCATCCGGGGCAATGTAATCTGCTGAGTAGAAATCGATGCCGATCGAATAGGGCGATGGTCCTCCCGGATAGCTTGTCGTGGATGACCAGGTGTTCTGTGTAACACCATCAAGTGTAATGTTGATGCCTATCTGCTTTAGATTCCCCTCTATGATCTGAGCAGCATTCACAAAGTCAGCGGAGTTTATATAAATGAACGGGAAACTACCAGGCAGCCCGTTGGGATAACCGGCCGCCTTCATTTCCTGCTTTGCAAGTGCAAGGTCAAAATGATACGGTGCGATATTGCTCGGATTGTAATCGGGGAAGCCAGGAGGGACAGGTCCTACCCATTGAGAGGCATAACCACCAAAAGCATCGTTGATCAACTGTGTGTAGTTTATCGCGTGCACAACAGCGGCGCGGACGTCCGTGTTATTGAAATACGGAGCAGTAAGGTTGAAGAAGAGATACCAGGCACCCTGAGTGGCGCCATAAATGCTGGGTTGCGGCTTCACGACGATATTGCTCGAGCCATTAAGCTGCTGTTGAACAGTTGGACTGAATGAATAGCCCATCATCTGTGCGCTCCCGGATTTGAGTGATGCTGCAGCGCTCTGCACTGTTCCGGGGTACTCCAGGACGACATTCAGCCTGGCAGGTGCGATTGCATTGTTCAGCTGTGAAGCAGGGAGACTGCTGGCCCAGTAGTGCGTATTCTTGCTCAGTGTGAGCTGTGAGCCCACGATCCACTGGCCCAGTACATATGGACCGGTTCCCATTGCGTGATTCTGAAGATAGCTGTTGGGCTGATCGGCAATGACACCGCCGTGTGCTTGAATGTATGCAGGGTCGACAGCAGCGGCGATAGGAGATGTGAGTGTCTGCAGAAAGTAAGCATAAGGCACGTCACCCAGATAGCCTCCGCCCACTGTGATATGAAGGACGTATTTGCTTACCACATAGACGGAGTTGACGTTGCTCTCCATAACCGCCAGTTCAGCGGCAGTGGGACTGGAGAAGCTTGTGTTGTTGAGGAAATTCGAGCTGACGGAGGAGTTGAGATTCTGCTCCAGCACAAAGGACTCGCTCTGGTTGAGCACCATGGCCCTGTTGAAGCTGTACCACATGACATAGGCATTGAACGGATCGCCATTGCTGAATGTGACGTTTTGCCTCAGGTTGAAGGTCCAGTTCAACTGATTTGGTCCGGAGCTCCAGCTCTGAGCCAGATCAGGCACAAAGGATGTGACTGAGGAATTATCATAGGCCACCAGCGTCTGGTATATTTGCTGAACAACTCCCCAACCAGGGGTTGTGGATGTCACTGAAGGATCAAGTGAATCGGGACCGCTGTTCGCTGCCACAACGAGTGTCTTGACTGGACCGGACGGCTTCAGCACCAGATATGCAGATATGCCTGCAATCAAAATGATGACAACTAGCAAAATAACTGCAAACTTAATCACATTTCTCATCTGATTTCCCCGCTCGTCAATAATTGACTTGGCTGATTGGGATATCGAGATATAAATCTTTGTGAAATTTCACACGGGAAGAATCCACGTGATAATATCCGGTGCTGAAGTTGGCTGATGCTTCAGGTTCGAACTATCACTCTTTTCATATCAATCAGGAAGGATCGCCGTATGTGGTGTAGTGCCATGCTTTCCTCTTTTCTCCCGTGATGTCAATGTAAACATGTTTTATCTGAGTGTAATCCTCAAGAGAAAAGACAGACATATCCTTCCCGAAACCAGACTGTTTGAAACCGCCATGCGGCATCTCGGAAGTGACAGGTAAGTGATCGTTTACCTGAACTGCCCCAAATCTGAGGCGCGATGAAAGCTTCATTGCCCTCCTTATGTCTGAGGTCCACACCGAGCTGTGAAGGCCGTATACCGTATCATTTGACTTTTCAATGACTTCATCGATGTCGGAGAATTTCAGGACTGGAAGAACGGGGCCGAATATTTCCTCTCGTGCTATGCGCATGTCCTGCTCCACGCCGCTGAATACAGTCGGCTCGAAGTAGAATCCCTTCTTGAATGAGTTGGGTCTGCTGCCGCCCGTTTCAAGTTTTGCCCCTTCTTCACTGCCGAGGACAGCGTAATCCTCCACCTTCGCTCTGTGAATCGATGAAACCAGAGGGCCCATATCAGTGTCCCTGTCAAGCGGATTTCCAAGTCTGACCTTCCTTGTCTCATCAACAAGAAGCTTAACGAAACTGCTGTAAACCTTGTCCTGCACATAGAAACGCGAAGCCTGTGTGCAATCCTGACCGCCGTTAACATAACCTGCTGCGGCCGCCCCCCTGGCAGCTGCTTCCAAATCCGCATCATCGAACACAATGAAGGGTGCCTTCCCTCCAAGCTCAAGATGCAATTTCTTCAGTGTTGAAGCACCATGCTCCATTATCTTCTTGCCGGTTGCCGTATCACCAGTCAGTGAAATCATATCCACATGAGGGCTAGAAACCAGCTCGTTGCCGATTAGTTCGCCCGGGCCCGTTATTATGTTCACGGCACCTTTAGGGATGCCCGACTTCTCGCACAGCTCCGCAAACCTGATTGTGGTCAGGGGAGTGACGCTTGCCGGCTTGAGTATGACGACATTCCCCGTCGCAAGCGCAGGACCTGCCTTCCAAATGGCCATCATCCAGGGATAATTCCACGGCGTTATCTGGCCCACGACACCAACCGGCTCTCTTCGAATGAAGCTTGTGCCGGTAGAAAGATACTCCTGGCCCGCAAGACCTGAAAGTGACCTCGCCGCACCGGCATAGAAACGGAGATTGTCAACTGAAAACGGAAAGTCTGCATCCCTGGACTGCTTAATCGTTTTTCCCTGATTCATCGATTCGAGCTCTGCGAGTGAATCCATTTCACTTTCGACGAGAGAGGCCAGTTTGAAGATTATGAGTGATCGCTCAGATGGCGGCATTCGGGGCCACTTGCCTTTATCGAACGCGTCTCTTGCAGAGTCCACAGCTGCCTTCACATCTTCCCTGCTGCACTTTGGAACTTCAGCTATGACACTCTCAGTCGAGGGGTTAATCACACTCTGTCTCTCACCGCTGCTCGACTCAACCCATACTCCATCAATATAATTCTTGAAAAATCTGACTTCTGCCAAACGTATCACGCTCCGCCTGACCAGCGCTTGTTGAGTAGTATAGAAGACAACACAATCATATAATTTTGCGGCAGGGAATTGCCGTTACTTTAGGGCCGGATAATGTTCAACCTTCCGCATACATACATGGGCAAAGTCGATTTCGTCCCACCGCCACCTGCACAACCCAACATCCACGGAAATAGTTACTGTTACATTTCAGCGAGGTAGCGGAAGCCGTCAGCGGTTGATTTAATCATCGAATCGGGTAGAAGCATCCAAGCCTTTAGATTGTATTATCACATATATTACAAGATATTACAGATTCTGTTCTGAAATTCGTCTGTTCGTGGCATATCCACCGATGAGCTGCCTCATTTTGGGGCCAATGCGTTGCCTATTCGCTCTTCCTGAAGGCCGGTAGAGATATGAAGTCGGCTCCATGCAGGTACCAGCGCTATCAGGACAACAAGACTCGCAAGGTTCTCTTCGGGAGCGTAGTTTGTTACCAATACCTCCAGGGGGAACAGTGAAGCGTTGCTGCCCGCCAGCAACAGTGGAATTGCAGCGAGCGGAAGAAAAGCCATAACGACAAGTACAGCTATCAAACCATAAGCCGCAAGCCGTGTGTCCCTCGCGAACATCGCACCACCCTTCAAAGATTCAATCGCCATATCGGAATTAATGGCAACGAACAGTGTTACAAGCAGCGAAAAGAAGGTGTCTCCAAGCAAAAGCATGAGCATCACATTGCCCGTAATAGCCCATTGAAAACCGGAATTGTAAACGCCCCAGAAGGAGGCGCTTCTGAGGAAGAAGAACGGGTTGGGTGTACCTGTCGCGTGAAGAAGGGGAAATATGCTGCTTGAGTAGTATATCACCATGCTGTTGGAATAGGCAAAGAGCAGCCAGTAAGAGACGGACAGTGACACAGCAATCAGAAGTCGTCTCGAATGCTGCTGATACGATTGCCGCACAGAAGACGAGGTGCTAACAGGAACCATGCGAATTTACCTCCGTCGTTGCCGGTTGTCGGCAGTCACCGCCTCACAGGAAAGCTTGAGCGCTGAGCCAAGTATATTAATATGAGCGCACAAGGTCAGCTGTCTTCGGAAAGCAAAACTGATCTGTATCTCCTCAGATACTGGTAAACGATATAGGCAATCACACCGTTCATGAAAAATATCATCGCAATTCCCAGTATGATGAACTGGGAGGGCAAATATGGAGAATTGGGGCCGCCGGCCCTCGAATACAAGGTTGGGGATATTATGAAAAGTATGGAGAGAGCGGTATCCGACACAAACCAGATGACAAGCATGGCGGATTTGAAAGGCGATTTCATCCAGCGAAGTGAAGAGCCTACAAGCCAACCCCCAATTCCGAGTGACAATTCCTCAACTATTCTGTAAAAAGGATTGACTCCAGACAGTAAAAAAGTGTAGGGCAGATGCCAAAAAACCGCAATTGAAGAGCCGATTGCCGCGAGCCAGGGAGGCAGCCTGAAAAGGCGGTATGAGAGCAATAGACCAATCACAAAGATGGCGTAATGTGAAAACATGAATGGTATTGCATTTGTGAATTCGATGCGCTCTGTAACAGGGTTCAGGAACACCGCACCCAGACACAGGACAAATGCAATTCGCACCGGAATGTGTCCCATCTGATTCCTTTCTATTATGAAATCTCTGACTGCCAAAGCCGATCACCCCAGACACACCGGCGCGATTTAATCGCCGAAACATCACCCCTTTTTCAGATGGAAGCCAGGCAGTCTGATAGTGATTGCAAAAACCGCTATGACGCTTATTGGAAGGAGATAGTAGAGTACATACAACAGGCCCGACCACAATGGCGTGGAGAAGACAGCAACTGCAAAAGGGGTGGCAGAAACAGCAATGTCAGGCAAAGAAATGCAGCAGGTTGCACCACCTACGATTCCGATAGCTGGATAAACTATCGAGCCGCCTGCACGCCTGAGCCTTCCGCTCAACCTGGAGAGCCTGTCGGTATGGACAACAACTAGCATCCCTATCAGCATCGCCGAAAAAATGGCGAATGGTCCAAGCGATATGCCGTAGAATGGGGGAAATATCATCACAATTCCCGGATTCTGAGTCATCTGTATCAGAGACTGAAGAATTGTGTGCGGTGAGTAGTAGTAATCAAGAACAGTGAATGCTTGAGCCCCGAAGTTAATGGGGGGTGCTCCCGAGGACAGCAGAGTAATTCTCTCCAGTACCACGCCGTAAATTACCAGATGAACTGCAAGATATGACGGATATAGAATCCTGGCCCATAATTTCTTCCTGACAATTCTGTAGAAAGAAAGTGTCTCATCCTTCAGCAGTACCGCAAAAACGAGAAGAAACAGGAGAAGCCAGAAGAGGAACAGCATTACTGTAGAGAGTACTTCTGCAAATGAAACAGCTTTCTGAACAGGAGAGGCCGAGATGGTAAGTATCCAGTATCCGAACACCGCCATAAAAAGCATGAAAACGAGTGCAACGGTTAATATTCCCCTGTTCAGCTGGCCAGTCTGTTGATTCATTCTTTATTCCCTCCCCTCGGAGCTACAGGCAGGGCACCGGGTTGAGTCTGCGGTTTGGACTTTCCCATCCGTTCTCGAAACCATTGCCTGGCATCATAGAAGAATATGTTTTCAACAGGGCATGCCGAAACACACTGACCAACACCAATGCATTTGTAATTCTTGAACTCGCCAGCGGCTATAAACTGTCCGGGCATTGATGTCAATCCGACAGGACATACAGTCGCGCACGCTTTGCTTTTGCAGTTCACGCATTCGTATCTGTCTTTAACTCTGAGCCTGAAAATTCCCAGCCAGCCAATGAACTGGTTGAACATTCCCCAGTGGCAAATCCCGGTGGTGACACACCCGTAATTCCCGACAAAGGGTATGGTGACGAATATAACATACCAGAGGAAGCTGAAGTAGAATGTATATGCGAACATAATCGGATCCACGCCAAAGACATACAAGTCGATCAGATGTATTGAGTCAAGATAGGATATCAGCACCGCAGCGAAGACAGATGACCAGACAAGGGATGCGGTGATGACGAAAACCTTTCCAAGCCTGTTTCCGTGCGTCTTTCTTGCCAAAAATCCCGACCGGTTGAAAGACTTGGTTGAATCGTAGAATGTGCCCTGATACATCAGTGACGCAGTGCAGAAAAGGGAACATACCTGTCTTCCGCCAAATAGGTAAGCGAGCGAACCACTTATCAGGTAGGTCGCGCCGATTGCAACCAGAAGCGCTGGTGCAAGCGGACCGCTTGTTCCGACTCCCATGCTCCAGCCGATGAATGGCAAGTGTGGCAGTCTTGAACTCGGGAAAAAGAAAAATGGAAGAAAGACGGAATATATACCGTATGCCGCTATCACGAGGGCAAGCCTGACCTTTGTTTCCAGCTCTCTTACCTTCCTGATCTGGAAGGCAACTAAAGTGCCCATCTCCGCGCCCATCATTATGTAAAACCATGAAGAGCTCGTAACAGCTCCGAAGTATTGAACGAAATCAAAGAGAGCGCCAATGAAAATCACAAGCGGCTTCCCTGATAAGGTAGTTACAGCAATATCGCCAAAGAATGAAACACCGTAATAGACAACGTCTATCGCTGCTGCCATGAAGTATTCACAGATGAAGAGCAGCACAAGAAGCGAGAATGTCCACCATGGGTGATTCTGCCATTGCCTCTTGGCGGTGCTTCTTCGCTCACCCGACCGCATCACAGCGTCGAAGAAGATTACCATTTCGACAAGTAGCGTAATGCCGAAGAAGAAGGCAGAGCGTCCCAGGTTCCAGTATAGCAGGGATGCCATCATCAGTGCATAGATTCCCATCAGTCTGATGACGTAATCCGATGATGCAACCGTGGGCGCCCTGTTCTTGTAAAAGAAATCGAAAATGAAAATGAACAGAACAATCATTGCAACACTGCCGGCATATACGGCTGCTGTCGAAATGCCCCAAATCGCGAGCGCAGGGGGTGCAAGTAACATTATCAGCGCCTGGAAAAGGAGCATGAACTTCATTTCGCCGGGAAGCCTCTTTCTGAAATAGTAGAGAGTGAGCATCATTTCTGAACCCATGGTGAACGTGAACCAGTATGAATTCACTGCAAGATCCAGCAGTGTAATCAGCGAGCTCGTTGTAAGGAAAGCATGCTTTGAAATGCCGGATATGAGTGAAAACGCCCAGCCCATCAGCACTTCATTCAACAGGGCGAGCATTATCACAGATCCTCTGAAAAGCTGGATTGACAAGTTACTCTTTCCGGTTGCCGGAGGATCGACTTTCCCTTTTCCCTTGTAAGTTATGAAAGAGTACAGTATTGCCACAAGACCAAGCGTCATGGTAGCCGAGTTGATGGCGGCGGCAATTTCAATGGAAGTCAAGACAGGATATGTGAAATACAGAACGGCACTGGCGAGCATGCCCGCCATCATGAAAAGCACAAAGAGAACTAGTGAATATCCCAGCCTCTCCCATGATCTGTACGCCCAATTGATCACAGCCGCAATGATATAGACCATCACAGCGGCCATGGGAATGAGGAGATATTCATACACTAAGGTTTGGAAAGCCTTGTATTACATAAGTTTGACGAAATGACAGAGAAGGTGGAGTTATTAGGGCACGTCGCGGCTCGAACAATTGCAAATAACAGTGTGGCCCCCTCCCAACAGCCAGGAACCTGTCCCCTAATGACCGGTTGTTACCCGATTCAACAAAGTATAAGAACCGAAGCAAGTTTATGCACCCAGAAAGCCAAGAGGTGAGCATGTGTATACTGCATCAAAAAGATCCGATTATGTCATGATAGGAGTGGGCATAATGGGAACGCTCGTCTCAATCGCAGCCGGTAATTTCCTGACCACTGCTGCATCTATTCTGCTTGCAGTTGTAGGCGCTTATTCCATGAACCTGCAGTAAACTGTGACCTGCGGAACGGTTCCAGAAAGATTTAGGTAAAGGATTATTGAAGAAATTCAGCTATTCCTGCTGAATTCGACTAGAGCAGGGAACTCACCAGATTTGCGTGCTTTACGGGGAGGACAGCTGCTGCCTGTGCCACGGTGGAAAAAGCGAGCGGAAACTGCACCTGTGTTGAAAGAGATGACTGGAGCGGAAGCATACCCGACAGTGAGGCGACGGCGGTCGCGTTTGTGGTCCCGTTTCCTGCTGTTACATTGAAATAACCGAACATGCCACCTTCAAAATGACCAGGCACTTCGCATATGTACTTGTATGTCCCCGGTTTTGTAACTTTGAATACTACCTGGACTGTAACGCCAGGTGCCGAACCGGAAGTAGGATTCGGTGTTGCTGCATTGGGGAACGCCGGAGGGTACGTCGGAGCGGTCACAGGAGTCGAGTTGCCTAGGACCAGCACCCAGGAATGTGCAATTGAACTGCTTGAGGATACAGTGAAAGAGACCCAGACATTGGTGTTGTTTGCAACAGTCATTGTGGGTCCTGGGGAAGTACCGTTGAATGTTATGTCGCCCTCTCCCGTTACCTCAAAATGCTCGTAAGGTCTTGCCGGGGCGTGGAAAGCTGAACCCGAGGGAGCATTGACAAGGTTGAAGGCAACAAATGCTGCTGCGATGACAATTATAACTACACCGCTCATAGCCAGTGTCTGTTTCCTCCTCTGTTTTACTGATTTGACGGCAGAAGGCCGAGTCGGTGGTGCCTCTTTCGGTACTACGGGCACGGGGGCGACGTATTCCTCGGGTGCTGGCTGTTCAGTCTCTGTTTCGCCCTGACCCAATGCGGCATCCAGGTTATTCAGCAGATTTTCTGCTTCCTTCCTCGTCAACTGCAGTGGTTCCCTGTCTCCCACCTTGATTTCGTAAACGTCCTTGCGTGTGATGTCCACACGCCTGTCGTCAGACTTTGCCATTTTGACCGCCGGTGTATTCCCTGATTTCATATATACATTTTTCAGATTTGGACCGGGGGATCTTTTGCCTCTTTTTCAAAACAGCGGGATTTTTCCGGATGCGCATGGAAAATCAGAAGCTGTATCAACTCGAAGGAAAAAGGCGAATGATGAATGTGAAAATTAGAAATATCTATAAACAAAGAGCCTGTTTAGTCGGATTAAAGCGGTTCCGGGTGCGTATTATGATAGGAAATATGTGGGACTGGGTGATTGTGGGCGTAGTGGCGCTCCTTCTGTTCGGAGGGGCAAACAAGATACCTGAATTTTTCAGATCTTTTGGAAGAGCTGCAGGTGAGTTCAAGCGTGGTCAGATGGAAATACAGAAAGAGATAGAGAAAGAGGTCAATTCGACGAAGGCGGATAAACCCGTTGCAACAGTTGAAAACAAGTAACTTCAGCAAAGTTGCTCAACTACAAGACATGACGTTCAGCTTGCAAGCCTGCCTCTGAGCCGCCGATACAGTTTTATTGTTGAATTCTACCAAACCGCTTCACTCGCAAATTACTCTGCAACAGACCATCTTTCACTTCTGGCGATATTTACTTTCAAGCCTTGATGATACTGCCGCGCCGACCATGTATAGTCCGGAAAGAGTGAGTCCGATTATTGTCTCTATCAGACCACCCGTTACGCCGGGTGAAAGTATCAGGGCAATAACAAATGAACCGAGTATTCCATATCGCCAGTTTTCACGCCAGACCTTTGCCTGCACGAAGCCGAATCTTGTGAGAGATACCATAACGATCGGCAGCTCAAAGGAGAAGCCGAAAGCAAGCATGAATGACACCATGATGGTGATGAATGAGCGTA
Organism: Thermoplasmata archaeon; assembly: GCA_021796175.1. Classification (GTDB taxonomy): domain Archaea; phylum Thermoplasmatota; class Thermoplasmata; order Sysuiplasmatales; family Sysuiplasmataceae; genus JAJZXY01. Next base: position 15,786 of record JAJYOM010000003.1, on the reverse strand, counting down.
CGCTCAGGAATGACTGAACTCCGAGGGATTGTATGTACAGTTTGATAACATACATCAGGACAGGGATGACCAGCAGGTAGGCAAAAAGGACACCGCAGATGAAAAGGAAAACAGCTGGCACTGTGATCCATCTGATGTGCAGCTTCTCCTTCTCGTAGAGACCGGGCGAGATGAATTTCCACATCTGTGTCAAAATTACGGGCGTAGACACCAGAATGCTAAGCAGGAATGAAACCTGAAGTGAAGAGTAAACAGAGTCGAAAGCGCCAACATTGATGACGACCAATCCCTTGGGCAATTCGCTGAATATGAGAAATCTGACAATGACATTGGAGAAGCTGTCGATGAAGCTCGGTACCATTATTGGAATTCTCGTAACGAGAAATATGCCAAACGGCTGCAAAATAAAGATTGCCGGGGGCACATTCAGGTAGCCGGGGCCGAAAATGAAGAATACAGCAAGGAAAACAAAAATGGACAGGGCTACACGCCGTAATCTTTTGGCAAGATCCTGAAGGTGACTGAAGAAGGGATTCTGGAATAACTGGCCGAGACCGCTTTCAAGCGCGCTCATTTGCCGTTCATACAGAAGCACCGATTATAAATGTATTTGACTGCAGTTGAGGCGACTCACTTCACTGCTGAGTCCGTTTCTCGTTTCATCATGCCAATAACTTCTGTCCAGTCATCATGGGAATGATCAGTGTGGCAGGAAAACAGCGCCTTGCGCGACCGATAGTGAATGACGAACGTTCAGTCCGGGACGGGAATATTTTATCGACGCATCACCGGGTGAGAGCCGCAATCCAGAAGTGGAAACCAGAGTTTGCGATTTAACAACTTTTCATAACCTTTTTATGCTTTATCGTGTTTGGTGGCAGCAACCGACAATTACGTGCCGGGACTGTCCAGGCTTGCAGGGTAAGAGGGTGGATGACAACTTGATGGGATTCAAGACCAAATCGAGTCAGGAATACAACTACGTTAATTCAGTCAAGAGGTGGCTTTTTACAACCAACCACAAGGACATTGGCATACTCTACCTGGTGACTTCGCTTGTCGTGTTCTTCATCGCAGGATCGCTTGCCCTCATGATGAGGACCCAGCTTTTCTATCCGGAGAACACTTTTCTGAGCAGTTACTACTACAACCAATTCGTAACGACCCACGGCATACTGATGGTCTTCTTTTTCATCAGTGCATTTGCTTTTGCACTTGCCAACTATGTCGTGCCAATTCAGATTGGCGCGAAGGATATGGCATTTCCAAGGCTAAACGCTTTGAGCTACTGGCTCTATCTTTTCTCTGCAATCCTGTTCATCAGCGGCTTCTTCTTCACTGGCGGAAACATAGCTGGCGGGTGGTACATTTACCAGCCGCTCAATCAGGTGCAGTATTCGCCCCAGGTGGGAGAAGATGCGGCCATACTCGGATTGATCATGCTCAGTTCCTCCGTCATAGTCAGCACGGCGAATTTCGCGGTGACTATTGCGTTGAAGAGGGCAAAGGGGTACAAATGGCTCGACCTCCCGATGTTCACAATATCCATAATGTTTACAATAATGATGATGTGGATGGCATTCCCGGTCGTTGCCACCGATCTGGTACTGCTGTTTATAGGAAGAGTTCTGGGTTCAACTGTTTTGCTTTCACCCGCTGGAGGGGCGTTGCTCTGGCAACAGCTCTTCTGGTTTTTCGGGCACCCTGAAGTTTACATCGTTTTCCTGCCTGCACTGGGTATAATGTACGACGTCTCCAGCCATTTTTCCGGGATGCCTATTTACACCAAAAAGTTCATGATCGGCGCATTCGCTGTGGAGACACTGCTCAGTCTTACGGTTTACATGCACCATATGTTCATGACAGGAACAAACCTGTTCTGGCTTACTATATCAAACATCAACACAATGGCAATCGGCATACCTGCGGGTGTCCTTGTTCTCGGTGAAGTAATTACAAAAGTGAAGGGGACATTCAGGCCGGAAACGCCGGCACTTTTCACTGTGGGCGGTGTCATAGCATTCATTATAGGCGGCGCGAGCGGCATCTTCCTTGCGTCAGTCGCTCTTGACTCCGGTTTCAATGGTGACTACTGGGTGGTTGCTCACTTCCATTACATATTTGCAGGCACGATACTCTTCGGAATCTATTCCGGACTCTATTTCTGGTTCCCCAAGATTACAGGAAAGATGTACAGCGAGAAGCTCGGCCGTGTTCATTTCATAAGCTCTTTCATAGGTTTGAATCTGCTATATTTCCCCATGTTCATACTCTACGATATGCCCAGGAGATACTACACGTATCCCGCTGGCCTTGGATGGACTCTGCCAAATCAGATCGCTACCATAGGTGCATTCATATTCGGATTTTCTCAGCTGTTCCTGATTGCCAACCTCATCTATTCCACAGTTAAAGGACCTGCTGCAAACGGTAATCCTTGGGGTGCCTGGTCCTACGAGTGGCTTATACCATCACCGCCCCCGGAGTTCAACTTTGAGGGGACTCCAATGGTCAAGGGGAATTTGTTGATGGTGATCCCGCCGGTACAGACACCGCATGCAGTTTCACATGAACACGCGAGTGGTGCACACCTGAGTCCCTGGCCAATGCTAGTATCGCTTGGTGCATTTGTGACGTTGCTTGGAATTTCGCTTTACATAGAGGGCTTCAACAACTACGTGATGGCACTTGGCCTCATGATATTCATCATTGCGGTCCTGGGGTGGATGGTAGACGATTATTATGACGCGTTCCCCTCTGTAGAACCGGATGGCGACCTTAACAAGGAAACCTGGCCCTTCAGCCAGATGGACAGCAGAAAAGTTGGCATGTGGATTTTCCTGACAGGCGATATATTTGTCTTTCTGACACTGCTTGCAGCTTCCACATTCCTCGTGCTGCAGGCTCCGGTGTTCAATATCAAGCTCATTGATCCTATTGAGGCATTTCCAAACTTCGCTGTATCTTCCCTAGTGCTGATAGGCAGTGTTGGAAGCATGTACTCTGCATCCAGGGGAGCAAAAAACGGCAATAAGCATGCAGTATTTGGCGGGCTGGTTCTGACTGTTATCTTTGCGGCAATATACATTATAGCCACACTTTCCGACTGGTCTCAACTTGCAGATGCAGGGTATGGCTTCTCAAAGATGAGTGTCAACCCGCTGCTGTCGGCATTCTATGATGCGGGCATTGTTCATATCGCTCACATCGTTGCAGCAGTCTCGGTCATGATATACTTCGCAGTGAAAGCAGTAACTGGCAGACCGCTTACAAGAACGGTGTCTTCTAGCATTTCTTCGCTCTTCTATTTCTGGGTTCTCATTGCAATTGCCGGCATTGCACTTACTGGGACATTCACAATGGTTTAACGGAGGTGGAAAAATGACAGAAGAAGTAACAGGAACGGAAGAGGCTGAAGGTCAGAACACAGAAGAGGAAAAACCCGGGCTTCAGATATCTGAGAATACTGTCATACTGCTGCTGATCGTCTTCACGCTTGTGATTGGCGGATGGTGGTTCCTGAACTTATACATGGGAAGGTGGATTTGAGTTGTATCGTGACATTTCCCGCATGGGCAGAACGGAGTTGAACTGAAATGATAGAGAGCAAACTGATGCTTGAGGCTGTTTCCGTCACTTCTGCAAGGTGGTGGTCACTTTTCTACCTCTATCTTGCGGTGGCACTGGCTGCAAGCGCGTTCTTCGTCATCTGGATTATCTACCTGGTAGTTTCGACAAGACCCAGGAAAGGCAGGCCGGAAACCAACCAGATCAAGCCGGGAGTGATTCCAAGTTCCACGCGCGGCAATGCAAAGGTGGTACTCTATCTGGTGGTTTTCCTAGCCATCGTATTCTACGGTCTGTTCTTCTATACACTGCCCACATCGTATTATCTGAAGAATGTTCCAAGCAATACCAACGGAGATCTTAACATCACTGTCTACGCAGCCCAGTGGACATGGACGTTCAAATACCCAAACGGCTACAATGTGACAACCAACGCACTGCATCCTTCCACTATTAGGTTTCCGACCAATACCACGATAGTGTTTAAGGTGACCAGTGAGGACGTCATGCATGAGTTCTCGATCCCGGCATTTGATGTGAAAGTGGATGCGTACCCTGGTGTCTGGAACTCGGCCTGGACGGAGGTCACTGTCCCTGGCACTTATCAGGTATTCTGCACAGAACTGTGCGGAATACAGCATGCAGACATGTGGTCATACATGCAGTTTGTGAACCAGTCCAGCTTTCAGACGTGGATTTCCTCTCACTAAATCAGTCAGTGGAGGAAAGCTCCCCTTTACGGCAAGGGGAGATCTGACACTTCAAATCTGAACTGCTTGTGCGGAGTCTTCTTCGCAATGACGCAGTCTGCCATCTATGCCTGCTGTTGAATGCGAAGCGGCCTGCACAGAGAGGGTATCCGGCATCAAATGAACGCAGATACAGAATTTCTTCGATAACTGCCTGGTGAATTTCCATATTAGTGCCCTGACACATCGAAGCAGATACTGCTTTTGAGGAAGCGACCGATTAAGAACAGTTGAATGTCATCTGGACGCCGAATCGCCGCTCAAGCCGCCAGTCGCCTTTTGCTTTACAGTTTCACTCTTCTTTCGCGGCTGTTGCAGGACCGGATTTAGCCGGTACTTCCTCCCCTTCAGCCGCTCCGGAAGAACCCTCGACGTCAAGTCGTCTTGGAGACAGCCTGACAGGGCGTCTTGGTGGCGCTATCTTTACCTCGTCGTTCTCCTGAGGGAAGAAAAGATAGCCATAGAGGGACAGGGCATAACTGAATATCAGCAGCAATATACCGGCTCCTACTCCCCAGTAGGTGCTCTCCTGTCCAATCGTCGGCAGCTGAATCAGAAGGCCGAGAATGCCTCCGGCCGTGATGAACAGCAGTACGAGGAAAACAATGGCTAAATTGTAAGTCATCAATTTCGGGCTCTTCTCAGGCTTCTCTACCACTTTAACACCCCTCGCAAACCTGGTGGCGAACAGGACCAGAGAAAGTGCAATTGGAACAAAGACGCCGATAAGATAGACAGACATGTGTTTCAGCAGGCTGCTCCATGTGCCCACGATTATCAGACCGACAACAATCAGCAGTGCCGCATTTTTTGGAGTCAGCTCCCGTTCTCCCTTCTTTGAATGTATGAACCTTGGCAGTACGTAAAGGGAGAAGAAAGCAATAGCAAGCGGTGGAAGCATCAGGCCCACCTGTGTCGGGAATGGTTCAGGAACACTCGGTTCAACGGCCCCCCAGACGCTCAACTGCACGAGATAAGTGACAAGCAGAATTCCCACGCCTGTAAAGAAGGACCTCTTGTGGGAGGAGGTCTCATCTGACGTGTCGAGCCATGGCACAAGAAGCAGATACAGAGCGGGCACGAGCCCGGCAAGCAGCGAAGCCATGAGCGGTGTGTACGGCGCACCATTCGGCTGCAGGAAATCGAGCGCTTTGTATAGGAAAAGGAAGAACCAGGGGGGATATGCCGGTATGCTCGAAGCCTGTGTGCTGGTTGGAGGAAGAAGAGGTGCCGGAGAAACGAGCGCTGAAATGCTTGACGGTATGTTTGGTATGTTGATGATAATATTCGGAACGATGAGAATCAATCCCCAGATGAACAGCGTCAGCTGCAGCGTGTATGCGAAGTTCCTGGGAAACCATGGATTGAAATTCTGCCACTGCTCCTTCGGATATACAGCCGGAACCTTCTCTTTAACCTTCTTGGAACGGCATCACGCCGTACTGCTCGAAGAGCATGAAGTGAAGAACGAGGAAACCGCCTATGATTGCAGTTAGTATGATGTGCCAGCCAAGCAGCCTGGTATACATGTCGAGGCTGACCCCGTTTCCGAAAAGTATTGTGTTTATAATTGAGCCACCGGGTGCGCCGGCGACAATTCCCTGGGCTACGCCGTCCGCGTCGACGCCCAGTATATCGGCAGGGAGCGAATACCCTGTGAATGCCGTTCCAAGTGTGAGTGCAAACAGTACTATTCCCACGACCCACAGAAGCTGCCTTGGTTTCTTGTATGCACCGTCAAAGTAATTCCTGAACAGGTGAATGTAAGCGAGGAATATCATGAAGTATGCACCGTAGAGGTGGCTGTACAGTATTGGCGCACCAAACGGTATTTTTGAGATGAGATACTGCGTCTGATTGTAAGGATTTGACGGGTAATAGCTGAGAAGCAGAAACAGGCCCGTGGCCACCTCCCAGAGAAAAGCGGCCGCTACAAGTGCGCCCAGCCAGTATCTGAGCCTGAACATGTAGTTAGGCATCCTGAACAGTGGTTGTTCATTGATGTCGACGAACTGCTTCAGTGAAAGTCTGGATGTCACCTTCGAGACAAAGCCGGATATGCGGTCCATTGTGCTCATGGTTCTCACTCCATCAGGGGAAGGGATTGACACTGTTGGCCGCAGTTGTGCTGGTACCTGACAAGCCGGTGCCACCGGTAAGTGTATTTGTATGACCGTAAACTGGGACACCCACGCTGCCGGTTGCATAGAGCTGATCAGTAGATGAATCCCATTCAAGGACTGTGAAGGGCAGGGGGCGCTGGGTTGGACCGGTGAGCACAGATGCACCATGATACGGATCGTAAGTTGAACCGTGACAATCGCAGTGTATTACACCCGGAACATTTGCACTTTGAGCGGCAGTAATCGCATCTTGTGGCAGAAATGCCGGGAAAGGCATTCCGGTCTTCATGTAAGCAGGCGGATAGAAATGTATGTTCGGCGGCTTGCAGCCGAGGTGCTGACAAATTGCACTGTAGGAGACAATGGACTGTTTTGGTCCGACTCCTCCGGGGAATGTGTAGGTATGACCGTCCTGAGGGACTGTCACTGTGGACGATGAAAGTGTCACAGGATTGTTGCTTGTATCGCCGAGATTGAAAAGGAAGTTGATCTCATCGGTAAGCGGATACTCATACAGAACAATGATAGGGTTGTTTACAGGAACTGAGGATCCTTTTACAGCCGCACCTGTGGAATCAACCAGAAGCATCTTCTGAAAAGCACTTGTACCTGCAAGAGGCACCTGAAGTCCCCGCGCAGCGTCCAGGACACTGGCCGCTGCTATGGCGCCTATCCCGATTACAAGACCTTTGATGAATTTCCTTCTTGTTTCGTCGACAGGACCGACGTTATTCGCCAGATAGTGGCAAAGATAATTCTCCCCCCCTTCAATGAACTTGACATCGTTGAACTTTGTCCGGGGGTTCTTCATAGCCCCGGAAAATTTCCTCAGGTAGTAGAAATCACCGATGCTCAAAGGATTGCTAAACTCCATTGCCAAGACCCTCATTGTATAGCGATTTTTGTCGGTATTTGTACTAATCATATTTAATATTGCTGAATCCGGGGGATGATTTGTCTGAAAATCCAATTATTCCGTAAGACAAAATTGTCTGTAAACTGAGCGGTGTAAACTTCACTCGCATTATTCCGCCGGCGGTGAAAGTGCGGGTGGCCCGTTCTTCCGAAAGCACTGCACAGCCCAAAGACCGTCTTTGCCGAGTGCACGCATTGCATCGAGCATTCATCATCACAGTTCCGAAGTGCTGGCAAAAGAGAAGTTTTTATATGGAGTATATTTAGAACGAGGCACGGCCAAATTAACGGATTACACAAGACTGATGAAGCTGCGCCTTATCTCCGCGGAGCTGTTCCTAGCTGTTGCTAGCTTCATTGTTGCCGGGGGAGCGGCGATCAGTTTGACTACACTGGCTGAACTGATGGTTTTCGGCTTCTGCGGACTAGCCGGATCGGCTACAATCAACTCCTATCTGGACAGGGATGTGGATGCACTTATGTCAAGGACTGTACGCAGGCCAATTCCATCCGGCAGGATAGAACCTGCTGCGGCGGGTGCACTTGGTATTTCGTTACTCGCAATTTCTGTGATATTCACCGCTGTCCTGATTAACTGGGTTACATCTGCAATTATCGGCATTGGCTCAGCACTTTACATTTTCTTCTATACAATTTACCTGAAGAGAAGAACTCCGAATGCTGTGCTGTGGGGAGGCATTTCTGGCGCAATTCCGGCACTTGGAGGATGGTCGGCTTACACACAGTCAGACTGGTTGATACCGATAATGATCTTTCTCGTTGTGTTCCTCTGGCAACCAAGCCATTTCTGGTCTCTCTCCATCTACTACAGGGACGACTACAGGACTGCAGGCATACCGGCACTGTCCACCAGAAAGGAGAACAGCGTGATTGCATTCAGGGGTGCGCTGTTCAATATAGCAGCCATTGGTGTGGTGTACGCGCTTTATTTCATTGGCCACCTGTCAGTTGTATTCCTTGTCATAATGACAGGCATGAACATTTTCCTCCTCACGGCCTCCGTTCTTGCCACTCAGGACAGACCGAGGGAGTTCTACAGGAGGAATTTCAGGTTTTCACTGTTATACATGATAATGTTCCTTTTTGCGCTTGTTGTTTCGGGTTTACTTTCGCCCGCTGTACATCTTCTTTAGCCGGCAACTGTGTGTCCCTGCAGGCAAATACAGCAGACATATCCACTGGTGCGCATCTATCGCTGAAACAAATGACTTGTGGTATCCCTGAAATGCGGAACGGTTTCAGTCCATGAATGAAGTGTTCAGGCCCTTGAGGCATGCGAGGCACGCTCCAGGAAAGACATCACGAACATAATGGCCGTTGCTACAGTCATACTCAGCCACAGGGGCCAGCCGAAAAACCATCCGATGATTGAAACTATTGCGAATATAACCAGGCCTGTTGCTATGTTTGAAGCATCAACGTAAACAGAGATGAAAACTGCAATGGCGAGCAGGACGCTGACAAGAAAGCCGAGCCAGTACGAGCTGAAGCTGACAAGGAAGGATATGAGAATGATGAAGAACGCCACGCCAGCTGCAACAAGAGCCATATCCATCCTCTCGTCCACATCGCTCAGCAAGGACTTCTTCAGCCGCCTTCCCTCTTCCACCGAACCGGCCCCCCGGGACACTACTCAGGAGTGCCTGCAAACAGTCCAAACGCCAATTACAGCCACTCCTGATCGTATGTTGTTACCTATCCGTCCCGGATGTCTTAAACCTTTTCCGATTACAGACAGCGTTAATGCGAAGACGTCGGGTGTGAATGGCATTCTTCCCGAGTTACCGCAATGTCATGCTACTTTTCATTCTCCATTGAGCTGTTCTGGAGAATGGTGCTGATAGGCTCTTCCTCCTTCTGGCGCCTGAGTATTTCCATTGCCCTGCTCCTGGAGATTGATGCGATGGAAGAATACAGATCCTTGGCGCGAGATCTCACAATGTCCCCTGTCTTCAGCGATATATTGATTTCTGAAAGAAGGTGTGCCAGTCTGTCCCTCTCATCCTGGAGTCTTTCTACGAACTCGACTTCAGACATCTTTCCGTCCTGCCTGAGTTTGTGCAATTCTTCTATTGCGCGAAGGATCTCATACAGTCTAATGTTCGGTTCGACGAACTCACCTTGCTGTTCCTCCTTAAAGTGCCGCCTGATGTAACCTGCAAGTGTGGGACTCTGTATCACCAGTGACAGGAATACCACTCCAAGAGTCAGCGTCCTGAGCGTTGTCACAGCATCCAGTGAGAGAGTAGCAGTCTGTGTTATGGCGAGAACCAGTGCTACCGAAAGTGCGCCCCGCATACTGCCGAGTACGGCGACGTTCTTCCAGCGACGCGACTTCTCAGACCCGCGTCCGAAGATACTGAGCACCGAATAGACAGATGTAAACCTTGCGGCAAAGACCACCAGGAATGCAGCCACTATCAGGAGAAGACTTGAAGCGAATATCTCGAGTTTCACATTGAAACCGATGAAAAGAAATGCTACTGAGTTTGCAATGAATGCAATCACACCCCAGAATATCTTCACATGCTCCCGCGATAGCGGCCTCACTGCGGTTCTGAGCGTCAGATTTCCATAATAGAGTCCGGTTACCGCAACAGATACCAGTCCTGAAAAGCCAAGCGTAGTCGAGAGATAGTAAGAACCATAAACCATCGATATCGAAAGGGCAGTTTCTGTCAGTGGATCGGCAACAAGCGATGATATCAGTTCGGAAGCGAAGCCTATCGCAAGGCCAATCAGAACACCGCCTCCCAGCACAATGGAGAAATTCAGAAGCGCGTGGCCGAATGGAAGTCCAATGACCCTGCCGGAAGTGAATATCAGTGAAAAGATGATGACTCCGGTGGCGTCATTGAACGCTGCTTCAGAATCCATGAGGGCGGACAGCTTCCTCGGCACCCTCATTCTTTTGAAAATCTCGAGGACGGAGGCTGTATCGGTGGGTGAGATCAGCGAAGAGAACAGGAACGATTCATATATCGGCAGGCCTGCGATCTTCCACAGAAGAAGTCCACCGACAACCGTCGCCAAAAGGACGCCAACGGTTGCAAGGCCAAGCGCAGGACGTATCACTGCCTTAAGCTCAGAAGAGCGTATGTTCATCATGGATTCGAACAACAATGGAGGAAGCACAAGGCCAACGAACAGAGTTCCCAGATAGTTGTTGTAGAAGGTGCTTATGCTGATGTAGAAAGTGCTGATTCCGGCCTGTGAGGAAATTGAAGGAATTGCAATGATTATGCCCAGCATCACGAGCGCCAGGGTATAGGGCAGTTTGACCTTCCTTGAGAATATTGAGACCGCAAGCATGACCGCGAGCAGTACAGTCAGCATAAGGTCGAAATTTGGAGTCGCAGCCATGGAGAACACCTTGGAGAATACAGTGGCGATTGAAATAATCTAGCAGCTCATCCACAGAGCGTTTGCTGATGCGAGGGCACGGATTTGAACCGTGGAACTCCTTCGAGAACAGATCTTGAGTCTGCCGCCTTAGACCATACTTGGCTACCCTCGCCCTGCCCCCCTAGAATTTATCTGTTATTAACTGTTGCATGACTGCGTTGCATCGTCCGACTTGCCGGCCCAGTGAACTGTTCAGAAAGCACTGAAACCCTTCACCCTCACCTCACGGCTCCTGCCTGCGTCGAGAAACACTTTGTCCCTCAGCTTGGAAGCGGAATAGTAGAGATCGCTGTCAATGATCAGGCAGATGCCGTTGACAATCAGCCTGACATCATCCTCCCTGAATGCCGTATCCTCGACAATCTCCGCCACCACTCTTCTCAGTGGTTCGCACCAGTCATCATGGCATGGCCCCTGACTGAGAACAAGCCGCAGTCTGAGGCAACGCTGAATCCTTCCGCCCCTGAGCAGCGCCGAAAGACGATCGCTGATGTAGAACTCAGGTGGCCGCAATCCGCTTAGTTCCTTTCCTTTCAAGTGCATCCGCCTTCAATCTTCCCGGATTGAACCTGTTGAGCAATAGTGAATTGGTAACCACAGTAGTGCTGCTGAAGGCCATTGCAAGAGCGGAGAGCACTGGCAGATAGTCATACATTCCTATGCCGAAGAGCGGGACAAGGACGCCGGCTGCGATCGGTATCAGAACGGTGTTATATGCAAAAGCCCAGAACAGATTCTGCTTGATCTTGGAAAGTGTTTTCCTCCCAAGCATGATTGCAGTCGCCACATCTGAAAGATCATTCTTCATCAGTATCATGTTTCCGGAGGATTTGGCCACATCCGTCCCGGAACCGATCGCAATGCCAAGATCCGCCAGAGCGAGTGATGGTGCATCATTCACACCGTCCCCTACCATTGCCACAACATGACCCTGCCCCTGCAGCTCGGAAATGAATTTCTGCTTGCCTTCCGGTCTCAATCCCGCCCTGTATATGTCGATCCCGGCCTCTGACGCCACCAGTGCAGCGGCTCTCTCGTTATCGCCTGTGAGCATTATGACTTCCAGCTCAAGTCCCCTCAGCATCTGCACCGCCTGCCGGGCGCCCGGTTTGATCGCATCCTTGAGTTCCACAAAGCCGAGTGCCTCATTTCCGCGGCCCAGCACGATGACAGTATAACCTTTCAACTCCGAATCATGCACAGGGGCGGCAATATGTGAATCAAGTTCTTCGCCTGTCATTTGCCTGTACATTTCCGGTCTACCGGCCCAGTACTGCACACCATCTATCTTCCCGCTAACACCAATGCCCGGAATCGATTCGAATGACACCACTTCAAGCAGCGGAATATGCAGTTCTTTAGCATAGCTGGTAGCTGCCCTGGCTATCGGATGCTCCGACTTGTGCTCAACTGATGCGAAAATCACGGCGAGCCTTTCGGCAGAAATGTTGCCTGTCGAGTGGATTGCAGACACGGAGGGCGAGCCATAGGTGATTGTCCCTGTCTTGTCGAGAATCACAGTGTCGACTTTTGTTGATACCTCTAGCGCCTCCCCGCCCTTGATAAGTATGCCGTTTTCCGATCCTTTGCCAGCCCCTACCATGAGAGCGGCAGGCGTGGCAATTCCCAGCGAACATGGACATGCGACAACTATGACTGAAACAAAAGCCAGGACTGAGAATGTCAGCCCAACCCTGCCAACGAAGTACCAGAGGAAACCGGATGCAAGGGCAGCTGATACAACGATCGGGACGAAGTATGACGAGACCCTGTCGGCTAGCTTCTGAATCGATGCCCTGCCCTCCTTAGCTTCAGTTACCAGCTCGATTATCCTGGAAAGAGCACTGTCCTGCCCGACGGTTGTTGCCTCCTCACTGAAACTGCCAGTGGTGTTTATCGAGCCTCCGATAACGGCGTCACCCGGGGCGACCGGGACCGGAACTGTCTCGCCAGTCACCAGAGACTGGTCAACTTCACTCCTGCCATCTCTCACTATTCCATCCACGGGCACCTTCTCACCCGGTCTGACTATCACGATGTCTCCGGTTTCTATCTCCTCGACTGGCACCGTTGTTTCCGTCCCGCTCTTCAACAGGCGCGCGGTGCTGGGCTGAAGTTCCATAAGACGGAGTGTTGCACTCGCTGCCCTTTCCTTGGTCAGATCTTCCATCAGTCCGCCTGTTCTTATTAACGCTATTATGAGTGCAGAAGTGTCGAAGTAGACACCCATCCCCCGTGCACCGGAATAGGCCAGGACCAGGAATGCGCTGTATGCAAATGCCGTGGAGGTGCCGATGGCGATCAGCGTGTCCATGTTGGTTGATCTGCTTTTAATTCCATCAACAAATCCCCTGTAGAACCTCATGCCCGGATAAAACTGGACGACAGTTGCGAGTGCAAATATCACATAGTGACTGTCCGGAAAACCAAAGTATGAAATGACCAGGATTGGTATGCCCAGCATCCAGGACACTGCAGTTGCAATCTTGTTCTTCCTGAGCGCAATCTCAGGCGCATCAAACTGCTCCTTGCATGCGGTAGCGCAAAAGTAGTAGGTTCTGCCGTCAACCACACTTTTTATGGTGGCAGTGGTTTCATCTACATACATCCCGCAAATAGGATCTTTTGCCATCTGACAGACTAATCCGCCCACTCAGGCTTTGACATATTTTCCCGGGTTCTTGTCGAAGCTTGTCTTGCATGCAGCACAGCAGAAGTAGTACTCTTTTCCGCCGTGCGATGACTTGAACTTTGCTGTCTTCTCATCTACGTTCATTTTACATACAGGATCCTTGGCCATTTTATCACATTGCTTTATTACAGTGCACCCATATATTATCTATTTCGTTAACAAATGTCAAAGTCTTTGGTGACAATCCAGAGAAATGTAGAAATATATAGAATAATAATTTGCAAATGTAAACTATGTCAGAAGTGTGTTAATTGAGACGCAGCGACAGACTCATACTTGATGAAATCGACATTAAGCTGATCAAGGAGCTGCAGGCCGATTCGCGTCAGTCATTGCGCGCACTGTCGGTTAAAGTCGGATCATCGACACCGACCGTTGCCTCAAAAGTACAGAGACTGATAGACAGCGGGGCCATCAGGTCCTTCACGGTGAACATTGATTCTGCAGCATTCGGACTTAAAGACTACGTGGCCGAAATCAGGTTTCAGCCCAGATACCAGAAGGAAGTGCTGCGTGCAATGGTGGAACTGAACCATGCGCTGCTTACTCAGGATTCAAGACTTATCGGCATCTTTTCGGGGACGGAGAAGGATGCTGTCCTGCTGTACAACAAGATGTGCGGTACCAGGGGCGTCAACAACGTCGCACTCACACCCACTGTTGCTTATGACATAAATCCATCTCGGCCGTCGATAGAAACTGGTTCAAGGCTGAGCTCAAGCTGCTACTACTGCAGGGGTGACATAGGTGTTGCGCCTGTTGTGGAGAAGATAGGTGGCAAGCTGAGATACTTCTGCTGCACAAGCTGCAGTACGCTCTACAAACAGAGATACGACTCCCTCAAGCGAAAGGCGGATGGTGGCTGAAACACTCCATCAGTGACCCTGATCCGGTGACGCAGCGAACTTTGGCTGAGTATTGCCTGCATAGAGTTCAAGGTAAGGAGCTATGGAGGACATCACCCTGTTTTCTGCTTTCCTCAGATGCTCTTCGTACGTTGACCTGCTTATCCCCATGCTTCTCGCAATCGAATCTGTCGTGATATTCCGTGGTGAAGTGTAGTAACCGCACTGCTGTGCCTTCAGCAATGCACATCTCTGCTTGTCTGTAAGTTCATTGAACACACTGTTTACCCACATGCTGCTTGGAAGCACATCCAGCGCAATCTCCTTCTTGCCGAGCAATTCGGTCCTGCCTCTCGAATTCAGCTCCCTGAAGAGCGAGCGAATGTTGTCCTCTTCGAATGTTATGAGTCTGAAGAAACCCCAGCCACCGTGGTAAACCGCAGGTGGAGCGTCGACAAACTCATTGTCACTTGCAATATTCCAAACACTGTCATATATGTCGCAAGTGCATCCCAGCATAAATATCCGGCGATCACCCGACGCTTTCACCTCATCAATGAGTCTTCCAGCCTTCCGTATCTCAGCCTCAATTTCAGACGCCATCGCATCCTGGTATACTGGTACCTCCAGCAACTCACGTCCCCACAGGCACCACATGTTGAACTTCAGATCCGGGAATTTCTTCGACAGTGCGATGAAAGGGTAATCGTAATCTATCTTGAACGACACTTCATACATGGTCATACTCAATCATATGTAAAATGAACCATTAAACATATTCCCTTCATATGGCGGCACTGCTGGAAAACATTCGCATATCTGCCGCCCCTGACATGGCCACCCACCGTAGTTCGGACAGCAGGCAGTCATGTCTGCTGCTTCATCCGCCGGAATTCTCTTTCAGCCAACTTCTGGGCATAACCTTCACCGCGGTAGGCTGCGAGGAAGTGGCCAACAATCCCGATTCCCCAGCCGAATGTGACAAAAACAAACCACGGGAAACCGAAACCGGTAGTCGCATACCAGATGGCAATGAGAAACGCATTAACCGCCAGATATATGGCGAAATGTACCTGAAAGCCGACCTTTGCTTCTGCGATTTTGACCGCCTTTCTCCGCATCTCATTTTCGTCCATCATGCAATGTAATCCAGCACGGACTTACTTAAGCCGGCTGATCGTAGCGAATGTACTGTTTGAATCAGAAAGTATGGACATGAAAAGTGTGAATCGTCTGTTTGGACTGTCGCACGCCCCTGCACACATTTCATGCCAAATCTCCGGGAGAACTGACCGCAACAGGGCTTCATAGACACGCAACATCTCATGCCTGAATTCAAGTTTATAAGGAATGGACCGTCCGTTACCGGCCCTCAATGACTGCTCAACCAAAATGCAAACGGGAGTTGTATCAGATACTGGTGAAAGAGTAAATGAGATACACCGAAGAGCTTATGGCTGCGCCCCCCA
>JAJYOM010000062.1 GCA_021796175.1 Thermoplasmata archaeon | reverse complement strand
TGACAAGCATCATGGATTTGTTCGTGCTCTTTTTCTTCTACGCATCAGTTCTCAAGTGACCGGAGAGGCTGATGGAGAAAGATCCGCTCACACTGGAGACCAGAAGGCGAATTTTCCAGTTTATAAAGGAAAGGCCCGGAACCTACTCCAGAGAGCTGGAAAGGGAACTGTACATGCAGACCGGCGTCCTTCAGTACCACCTGAATCTGCTCGAGGAATCCAGACTGATCACATCCGAAGGCGATGGGTTCCGCAAGAGATACTTCGTATCGAGCGAGGTGAACGTCAGGGACAGGCGCGTCCTTTCTGTCCTGAAACTGCAGACTCCCAGGAGGATAGTGCTGCATCTGCTTCAGAATCCGGGTGCCTCTTTTGATGAAATACTCTCCCAGTTCACCTTCTCCAAAAGTGCGCTCTCGTTTCACATCAAGAAGCTTTTGGAAGGCGGAATTGTCCGCGTTGAGAGGGCTCCTACAAGAATATCTTACTTCGTGAACAATGTTGATGATGTGGCGAGGATAATCATCACCTACAGGTCCACATTCTTTGACAACCTTGTCGACAGCTTCATAGATTCATGGCTGCAGATTTAGGCAGGGGCAGTCTCTGCAAACGGTTAATTATGCCTGTTCCAATCTTCCACATCGCTGGTTCTGATGCCCGGAAACATGGACAACACCGACGTGCAGATACTGAAGGCGCTTCAGCAGAATTCCAGGAAAAGCTTCAGGGATATTGCGAGGGAGCTGCACCTGTCACTCAACACGATATCAACCAGGATAAGGCGGATGGAGGGAGAGGGTCTAATTCTCGGTTACTCCGCCATCGTTGATTCCACCAGAGCCGGTTTCGATATGACCGCCATCATCGGCATCCAGATATCCAAGGGGAAGCTGATTGAGGTGCAGAAGAGGATTGCAAACGACAGGCATGTTTCGGCAGTTTACGATGTCACCGGCGAATGGGATTCCATTGTAATTGCAAGGTTTGCAAACAGGACAGAGCTGAACTCTTTCATCAAGAAGATGCTGACAACCGAATTCATCGAACGTACACAAACACAGGTGGTCCTCAATACTGTCAAGGAGGATTATGCCCTTCCTCTTTAGCGAAAGGACTAAAATGCGAATCAGCCATTTTACTGTCACTTTTCGTAATTAGCCCAGACCTATTTGAATGCCCGAGAAAGGTATAAAAATCCTTTCTCCAAAGCTATTTGTAAGGTTCACACCCTCAAAGTTACAGCAACTCTGACAGTTGGGATGTCACAACTCCTGTCTGCTAATGCCGGTGTTTGTAACAGGCAAACAACGGCAGGAGGTAATGCTTTATGTCGGTCACACAGAAGTACGGTCTGGTATTCGACCCTATCAAGTGCACCGGTTGCACTGAATGCGAAGCTGCCTGCGTATCAGCCCACCCGGATGATATCGTGCAGGAGCCGCGGATCAGGATAAAGTTCAACCCATCGGTGAATTCCTACGCCGCCACTTACTGCGTACAGTGCAGCGAATGCGCACCTTCCGGTGTCTGCCCTCCTGACCTTATTTCCTTTGACAGGCAGAATCTCCTGTGGCTGCTAGAGGAGGAGAGATGCATCGCCTGCAATGCATGCGTCCCGAAGTGCGAATACAACGCCATCTTCCTTGATCCGACGATGGGGGTGGAGACTGCCTACAAGTGTGATATGTGCATTGGAGCGGGCGGTCCGCATTGTGTAAGCTCCTGCCCGACACAGGCTATAGCAATCAGCCGTATAGAGACCGAACAGCTCAAAGGGAGAGTAACCACTTGACCCGGGCCGAAGGTGCGCCGGCACCCGGCGGCCAGGAACAGGACGCAGCCGCAAAAATGGATTTCCCCCTCCCGGACTGGGTTCCGGACTGGGCAAGGAAGGCACCATCAATTTCGGTTGTCCCTCCTGGACCCAGGAGCAGGGAGGTGGTGAAGATTGACAAGGAATTTGTATCACACGCCTACGACAGGGTATTTACATTCACAATAGACAGGGCGTCTGGCGCCACAGTCGCTGACGTGGACGGCAACCTCTACATAGACTGGACAGCGGGCATCGCAGTCATGAACGCTGGCTGGGGCAATCCGGCTGTCGTGGATGCGATAAAGAAACAGTCTGAGAAACTGGTGCATTCATTCGCAAACGACACATACTTCGACAAGGAGGCAGAGCTGGCCAGGCTTCTGTCAGAGATTTCATTCTCCGGAAGACTCAAGGGCACTTTCTTCGGAAACAGCGGGGCTGAGGCTGTAGGAGCTGCTGCCAAGCTCTCCACATACTTCACAAAGAAGTTCGAATTCATTTCGTTCTACGGCGCGTATCATGGCAGGATCGGCCCTGCACTGGGTTTCACAAGCAAACTGAAGTACAGGTACGGTTTCGGTCCGATGAACAATGTCCTGTTCACTCCGTACGCTTACTGCTACAGATGTCCGTTCAAGCTGGAGTACCCGTCATGCGACATGTACTGCATGCACTTCATGGAGGATCAGATGATGAACTTCGGTGGTTCAACCGGTTCGCTCGCGGCCGTCATAGTGGAGCCTGTTCAGGGAGAAGGCGGCTACATCGTCCCCCCCGACGGCTTCCTTCCATACCTCAGGAAGTTCTGTGACAGGAACAGTGCATTGCTGATATGCGACGAGGTCCAGGCCGGTCTGGGAAGGACGGGCAGAATATGGAGCAGCGAATGGACAGACACCGTCCCCGACATACTTGTCACCGGCAAGGCTGTTGGAGGCGGCATACCGCTGGGTGCGATCATAGCCAGGCCGGATATAATGAAAAGATGGCGGCCCGGCGCTCACTCAAGTACATTCGGGGGCAACGCCATACAGATGGCCGCAGGCATTGCGCACATAAACGAGATACTCTCGGCGGGACTACCGGGGCGGGCCGCTGCGCTTGGCAGCTATGTGATGAAAAGGCTGCGCGAGCTGCAGGAAAGGCACGAGATAATGGGCGACGTACGGGGCCTCGGGCTGATGATCGGAGTCGAGTTTGTCAGGGACAGGAGGACAAAGGAGCCGCTTGACATAACACAGCTGCAGATCAAGTGCTTCAAGCGGGGTCTTCTGACACTCACCGCCGGCATCTATGGCAACGTCATGCGCATTTCTCCGCCGCTGGTCATTTCACGCGAATTCATGGACAGGGGTATTGAGATATTCGAAGAGGCGGTGGTTGAATTCGAGCATGAGCTTTCCGGTCAGGCACAGCCTTCCTCGCCGCCTCTGCAGTAAAAAGTGCAGGCATTTCACGCTGCGGAAGAGGCCATATAGTCGAATGACGATTCTATTGTTTCCAGCGTCTTTGCAAGGTCGGGCTTCGTGATGGATGTTGAAATATAGGCCGGGCGTCCGGGAAAGAGGAATATGCCCCTGTTCACAAGGCAGAAATCGAACAGCATCCTGGCCCTGCTGTCTGATTTGAACATGTCCCTGTAGTTCAGTATCTTCCCTCTTGTGAAAACAACGTTTATCATGGATGACATTCCAAGCACCTGCGCCCTGAGGCCATAGGTCTGCTCCAGGCCGTCGATTTCCTTCTTTATTGTCTGGGCTATCTTGTCAAGGTAGATGTAGACGCCCCCTTTCCTCAGCTGGTGAAGCGTTGCCAGCCCGGCAGCCATTGCGAAGCTGTTCCCGTTGTAAGTGCCCGCGTGATATACTCCCTCACCCTCCTTCCTTTCCGGCACGAGGAGTTCCATATGCTCTTTGAGTCCCGCGACTGCCCCAACCGGCAATCCGCCGCCAAGTATCTTTCCTAGGGTGGTCAAGTCCGGCGTTATCCCGTACTTCTCCTGCGCACCCCCGAGGCCTATCCTGAAACCGGTCGTTATTTCATCCAGGATCAGCGGTATGTCGTATTTTTCCGTAACCTCCCGCACCCCCCTGATGAACTCCCTTCCCGCCGGTCTGCAGCCGCTGCCCATCGGCTCCATTATCACACATGCCAGCTCTCTTCTGTTTCTCCTGATCAGGGATGAAGTTTCATCGAGCCTGTTGAACGGCATGACCACTGTACTGTAGAGTGAGTGCTCCTTCACATCCCTTGAACCGGAATAAGGATAAGGGCTGCCGACCGGTCCCCATTCTCCCCTGGGCGTGCTGCTGCTGATAAGACCGTAGTCGAAAGAGCCGTGATAATATCCCTCGAACTTGCCCACCTTGCTTCTCTTTCCCCTGGCCATAGCCAGTCTGACTGCCAGCATGTTGGCCTCCGTACCGCTGGACGTGAATCTGACTCTCTCCGCAGACCTGACCATGTCAGAAATTTCTGTCGCCAGCTGCAGCTCAAGCGGATTGGGAACTCCCGCGACGCTCGTGCCGTATGTATCCATCGTATCCTCAATCGCCTGATGGACACTCTTGTTGCCGTGGCCAAGTATCAGGGAGCCGGATGCCATGTTGTAGTCAATGTACGCATTCCTGTCGAAATCGAAAATCATCGCACCGGATGCATGTTCTATCTGGACGGGATATGGCCTGAAAAAGAAATCCTCTCCGCTCACCCCTCCGGGCAGGAACCTCCTTCCCCTGCCCCATGCCTCCCTTGACGCGGCTGTTCTCTTCCTGAATAATCTGAGCTGGCGAGACAGTTTCTTTTCCGCGTCCACTATCATGTGCTGTTTTCCCTTTCGCTGTCCTGCTAATGCAGCGGTCGCACAAGAAACTAATCCTTCCCGCTGCGAGTATGTGCATACCTTCCATTGCTCTTTCTGATTTTTTTATGCAAAGTTTATTAAATTCGTTCCAAGAAAATGTCCCCGAACTTAATCAACGAGTGATCAAATGAAAATCGTACCGATTATATTGGTGGCAATCGTAATGCTATCGGGCGCAATGGCTCTCCTGGCTGCGCCTGGTGCAGCCGCTGCACCGAACACGATAACGACAAACAATGCGTTTGGTAATGCACAGAACAGGTTTACTGTGGACGGTGCGCTGTTCTTTTCCGTTTATACCAGCACACCCTCAGAAGCCGTGACCATCCTGTTTATCGACACTGCGACCAACAGCACGCTTACTTCAACCACAGTCACAACATCAAGCGCCGGTGTTTACCAGTCCTGGGTAGTCAGCAACTTCAACTTCTTTGATCTCACCAACTACAATCCGGGCAACTACAAACTGCAGCTTGATGTCGCCGGTGTGCCTGTTTCAAACGCATCCTTCACAATTTCGTACCCTGTATACACTGCCAGTGTCCATATGACACTCTCCGGTTACAGTACACCAAACTCTTACTACCTGCAGTACAGCTATGTGTACGCAAGCATCGTAGCACTGGACCAGTTTGGCAACCCGATGTCGGGAAACACCAGTGCCGGCCTCTATGAGGTCATTTATTCCGGCATGGCGAACACGACACAGAATTCCTTTGTTTCAGGCTTCACTGTGCCGAATGACTTTGGTGTATCAACAGTGTCTTTCTATTCAGGCTTCATCGGCTACCAGACCGGCCAGTACAACCTGACAGTCGAATTCGGCGGCAGTCCGGCAGGGTCGACAAAGAATTACCCTGTGATCGGGCACGGCGTATACTACCTCATATCGCCCACACTGACCATCAGTCCCAGCGTTCCAGGTAATGTATATGGTCAGGGAACGACACTGCAATTCCAGGGTGTCTTTTCGCCCTACACAGGCGCAATAAATGTATCGATAGTCAGCGCCTCAAACGGTGCAGTTCTTTACAGCAGTGCAGGATTGAAACTGTCCGGCGGCTACTGGAACGGCAGTTACCATGTGAACGACTCCGTACCTGACGGGCAGTATTATCTGAACATAAGCGAGTATTCGAACAACTACTCGCTGTATACAGCGGATCTGTTTTTCCAGGCGCTTGTGATTTCAGCATATTCCAACCAGGTGTACTACCTGCCCGGCGAGCCGGCCAGTATATTCTACACGGTGACAAACACTTCCAATAACGCGCCGGCGACTGGCGTTAATGTAAGTTATACAATGAACTACTCGACCTCAAGCGGCAGGCAGTCTCTGACCGGAATTGTCTCCGGCGGCATACTCAATCTGGTTGTACCGGCGAACACAGTCGTGCCCTCCAAAGTGAAGGTGACGCTGTACGCCTCTGATTCATACGGACACAATGCGAGCCAGGTCGTTGATATTCTGGCTTCAAAGCTGTTCGGCTCAGTCTCCGCAGCCCAGGGCACCTACTATCCTTCACAGCCGGTTGTAGTCCAGGTTGATGCAATGGCGGGCCAGCACATCTTCTCCACCTCGCCTGTTGCAGGTGCTTCAGCATCAGTCAATGTTTCCTTCGCCGGCAGTGTGATAACATCCTACAGCAACAATTATCTGCAGACAGATGCGCAGGGCATTGCTTCGTACGTGTTCATGCTTGGTCCCAATGCAACTCTTGGAACTTACACTGTGACTGCCAATATACGCGCTTACGGGTGGACAAGCACATCGGTATTCACATTCCAGGTCGTAAAGCAGCCTGTTGTCTACTCTCTGATGCTGTTTCCCGGGCAGTCGTCCTATGTTGGCGGCCAGCAGTTCACAGCAACATGGTCTCTTGTGAGCAACGGTACAGCACTGACGCCTGCATTCGCAACCTATGATGCATTCATCGGCTCCACAACTGTGGCTGTCGGAACGAATTCCAATGGAAAGATTGCATTCCAGGTGCCTGCCGGCATGAACGGCAATCTGCAGCTCGATGTCACTGCATCGGATGCCCAGGGCAACACTGCATCCAACACCATATCTGTCACAGTGAGCCAGGCACTGCTGATAATCAATCCGAGCTCTCTGTCCTACTCGCCCTCCTCAGTCATGACATTCAGCTACAGCATAATCGGGACCGGCTTCAGTTCTCCGTCGTACTTCTACACAATACAGGACGGTAATGGCAATACGGTGGCGTCCGGCAGCACAACTGCAACATCATTCAAGTTTGCAATCCCAAGCAGCCCGTCTTCCCAGTATACGTTATATCTCACTGCAACTAACAAATCATCCGGCGGTGTGATCACACAGTCTCTTACAGTCTACCAGGTTTCCGGACTTGAGCTCTCCTTCTCGCTTTCTTCATCCAGCTATGTATCGGGCACCTACTCGCCCGGGCAGAAGATAAGCATTTACTACCGCATCACGAGCCTGAGCGGCGGCTCGCTATCCAACGCTTATGACATATATGTCTGGATACCCGGCTACCAGTCTTCTTACAAGATATACACAGTCTCCGCCAGCTCCGGCACTCTGTCATATACAATACCGTCGGAGATGACCCAGGGCAACTACCAGATAGAGGCCTACGCGCTGTCGGTCCCCTCCGTCCAGTTCACATCAACGGTCACGCAGAGTCTGCACCTGTCAGTAAGCCAGCCCTTCTGGAACTACAATGTTGTCGGCGGTGTCAGTCTTGGCTCTGTCCTTATGGGAATACTTACACTGGTGGCACTCGCAATTGCAATCATAGCATACAACGGAAAGAAGATACACATGGGCTCCGGAAAGCAGGAGCAGAAGCAGCCTGAGCAGAAGGAACAGCCACCCTCAGGATCCACCGGCCGGGAAACCAGGCAGGAAGGAGAGGACAAGCCCAAGCAGTGATATCTCCAGTTCCTTCAAACACCAACAAACCACTTTCATTCTATTTTTATAGCGCAGTACGCAACCACATCCCTCATCTTCTGCACCTGGCCAGAATGTCCGTACGCCAGCATTTTTGAACTGCGGGAGTGCACAGCGCACATCATTGCCATTATCGGACCGTAGCCACACATGCTGATATCCCTTCTGACAACCTCCTCATACAGGCCCTCGGGATCGTTTTCAAGTATTCTTTCAACTGCAATCATATCCTTCCGCCTTGCCTCATCAGGTGAGACATAATGCGAGAAATCGCTCGATGCAATCACGACCGCGTCCCTGCCCCTGATGGCCTCTCCTATCTTCTTTCCGACGTCCCTTGCTGTCTCAAAATCCTGCGCGCCCATGCACACAGGAACAAACCTGACCTCCCTGTTCAGGAACTGAAGGAAAGGAACCTGCACTTCTATGGAATGCTCTCCGGCCTGGGCTTCATCGTTGAATTCGAAAAGTCCCCCTTCAAGCTTTTTCGACAGCTCCGCGTCCACCTGCGCCGCTCCCAGTGGAGTGACAAAATTCACGGTAGACAGGGACACCCACTCGCTGGTGCCGTAATGGTTTGGCCCGATCACAACAAAGACGTCCGGCAGGCCGTCCTTCCAAATTTCCAGATAGGCCTGTGCCGCAATGTGGCCCGAGTATACGTATCCTGCGTGCGGCACTACAACTCCCCTGATCCTCCTGCCACTTCCCCTGTTGGCACCGGAGGGAAGCTCTCCCGGTCCAAGACTTGAAAGAAAGCAGTCCTCCAGTTGCTTCCTCAGCCTGTCGGAACTGCCTTCGTAGAAACTGCCTGCTACAGCGGGCTGCCTCAGCTCAGTTCACCGGTGACTCCGTAGCGACGAAGTGAGAATTAAATTGATGCCTCGAAGTCGTCAATGGTC
>JAJYOM010000061.1 GCA_021796175.1 Thermoplasmata archaeon | reverse complement strand
ATGTTTCGAAGCACGCCAATCAGAAGCCGGGCCAACTGGTTTGGATTAAGCTTTTCTGAACAAATACGACTGTGAATAATTCTGTCAAAGAACATTCACGGTCTGTATAAAAACGGGCCCGCCGGGATTTGAACCCGGGACATCTGGCTTCCTTCTGTGCATATTCAATAGAAGGCCAGTGCTATATCCGTACTAAGCTACGGGCCCGGGAGTGATGTAACAATGCACAGTTTAAAAACGTGCTCATCGTGCAAAGCGTTGGCCACCTGCCATGAATGATTGGCTTGAGAGGACTATTGGCACCCGGCGCTCATATGGTGAAGAAAATATAGTCTAATTAGACAATTAGAATAAACAGGAGGGCAATGAAATCATATGCTGCTGGTTACAAATGATGATGGTGTTTACAGTCCGGGAATTATCGCACTTGCGAAGTCATTATCGAAGATTTCCGATGTGAAGGTAGTCGCACCAAAGGGAGCACAGAGCAGCGCTGGAATGAGTATCACTTTTCACAGGCCGGTCAGGATAAGCAATGTGAAACAGCGCAATTACGAGGCGACGGCAATAGGCGGGACACCGGCAGACTGTGTGTTTGTATCTGTGCACAAACTGTACAGCAGGAGAAGGATAGACATGATTGTTTCAGGCATCAACATTGGTGGGAACATCAGCATGCAGTCTTTCTTCTCGTCCGGCACGGTATCGGCTGCGATGTCGGGTTCAATTATCGGGATCAAGGCGGTTGCCTTTTCCAAGGAAATAAGTTCAGAGGATGAATTCCTGACCGTGAGGGAATTCGATACGTCGGCATGGTGGGCCGCAAGAATCGTTTCTTTCCTGCTTAAGAAAGGATTTCCCGATGGTGTTGACCTGCTGAACGTGAATTTTCCAGTCAGGACAAGAAAGACTACCCCAGTAAGGATTACGAGGATGGCCGGTGAGATGTTTGACGACTATGTGG
The DNA here is from genome assembly GCA_021796175.1 of Thermoplasmata archaeon. GTDB lineage: Archaea > Thermoplasmatota > Thermoplasmata > Sysuiplasmatales > Sysuiplasmataceae > JAJZXY01. The sequence continues at coordinate 7,574 of JAJYOM010000061.1, read as the reverse complement.
TGGAGAGGCGCGATCCGAGGGGAAACAGGTATTTCTGGCTGGCAGGCACCAAGAAAGTCAGGGCCGACCAGGGCACTGACCTGCATACTGTCCTCTCGAAGTCAGAAATAAGCATAACACCGATAAGCATCAGCTCCATTCACATGGACTCTGTGTTGAGGCACGAGAAGTTCTTCGATGGCATGTAGCGCGAAATGCTCAGACACGTATACCGCTAGTTTTCCGAAATTTCAGGGCTCTCTGACTGTGACTGTTGAGTATCACTCCCCGAAATCCTTGCGCGCGCGGGCCTCATCCTCAGCGATGAGATGACTGTGAATCCGACAGTGGATATTACAACAGCGAGCAGAGCGAGTATATATATTTCAGACGAAAACTCTACACCGCTCTGCAATATCAGAACAGCTACTGCGGCCACCGTGATTCCCTTCGGCATCGTTGTCGCAACCAGTCTGAAGTCCTTCCTGTACGAATCATGCCGGTATCTGCTGTAAAAAGTGATCGGCAGACCAACAAGGCCGCTGATGTAACGTAGTAGAAGGAATATCGGCCCCATGATTATGGCCATTGCCAGTATTCCTGTCCAGGCGCCAGATGATATCGCCTGCGAGCCCGTAAGCGGTGAAAGTATCATGAAGCCCAGGCTGACGCCGATGCTGAAGTAGAAGACAATCCTGGCCAGAAGCTCAAATTCCTCATGAAAAAGCATCATGCCCGTGAATGCCTGCTTTCCCGTCTGTTCAGCAATTGAATCTGAGGTAGTCGCAGAACTTCCGGGGAAGAGATAACCGAGGAAGAAACCAAGATAAAGCAATGCCATCAGCGAAAAGAGGGATCGTCCGAAACCGGCAAATGAGGTGGCGGGCTGTGTCTGGATAGTCTCATAAATCAGCAGAGCAATGCCGAGTATAATACCGTACATCATCATCCCGATTCTGAACTGCTTCTCGCCGAATTCCTGTGTGGAATGGTTCCTCGGTAGCATGAATTCATTCATTGAGAAGACTGCAGTGACCTTAAGCTTCCTTGAATCCCTGTCCACCAGCTTTGCTTTGATTGCTATCACAAGTAACCTTGAACTCAGGTAAACAGCAACCGGTATGCCTGCAATAACCAGCAGAAGCACCGGCCAGTGCAGTGTTACAACCTGCAGGAACGATGACCAGGTGGTTGAAATGAAGGATGCGGCTGTCGGGTTGACGTTGCCAATGTCTATTATATTGTAAAAGAGGACCAGAAACAGAAGCAGTGTTATGCTGTTGAGAGTGGATTCTAGCTTCAGCACGTTCGTGAGCTTTGACGCGTGCGCGTTTGAACTTCCCTTCTCCTTGGAGAGGTTCATAATGTGGTCAACATACGGGACAACAACCGCGGCCGATGTTTCTCCCATCAGTGTTCCAACCAGTGCGCCATATGCCCAGGGCCAGCCGAATATGAACTGGCAAAGGAAACCAAAGAGTATTGCACCGGGAATTATATCGGCGAATGCCATCACGGTAGCCGCCGAAAATATGCGAAGACCATCCCCTCCCATGAACGACCTTGCCTGCCAGCCCATTTTGAGTCCCATGCCCACAAACACAAGGACCAGGACAAGGTTCGTAATCAGCGGGGTTGAAAATCCGGTAATGAATGTGACGAAATATGAAGGTATCTGAAGAATGTGGGAATGGACAAGATATGCAAAGAGCAGTCCGACGCCTATCAGGGCGGATACCTGAAATGCAACTCCTGAGTTGAACTCATATATCGCAAAGGCAAGAATCGAACCCATGAGTATCAGGTAAGCTGCGAAAAGTAGCACTGTTTCTGGCGAGGGTAGTATTGCCGCCAACGCAAGGCCTCCATAACCCTAGTTGGCTCATCTGATATTAAATATGTGCCGGCCGGGGAACAAAAAGTGACTCTGATTACGGACTGGAAAGCCGGATAGCTCCTGCGGACTCAGGATTTCAACGATGCGCCGACCTTTGCATAGACGGCGGCCACTCTTGCTGCTTCAGCATCGGCCGAAAATCTCGACGCGGCCCTGAGCAGTTTCCCCCTGTCCACTTCCTTGTTCAGAGAATCGGCTATGCCCCCTGTGAATGAGTCGACTTCCAGATCGCAGTAGAATACATCGTCGCCGAACTGTTCGAGGAAAACTGGTATCCTGTTAACAAGCACCTTTGTACCGCAGGCAAGAGCCTCTGCCGGAGGGTAGCCTGCTCCCTCCTCCACCGTGGCGTACACAAACAGATCTGCATGCGAAATATAATCAACCAGCTGGGAGTCTGAAAGTGCACCGAGCAAGTGAATCTTTCCGCCGCGCTGGGCAATCTCCCTGAGTTCCCGGTACCTCTGGACCCAGCTGTTCACGGGTCCTATGTGATAGAGATCGACACCATCGAGCTGATTGACCGCCCTGTAAATAACATCAAACCTCTTCCTCGGATTGAAATCTCCGACGGTCACCAGGTGACGCCGCCCGTCAGAAGGGTAGGGGGATGGGCGGGCCGATGGTCTGAAAAAATCCTGAATAGATGCGCCCGCAACCTCTATCATGTTTCCGTCAATTCCCTGTTCGATCAGCTGTGTTTTTATGAAATTGGTGTGGACTATTATGGTCAGCTCATTTAGCCTGCTGAACATTATACTGTAGCCCAGCCTCTCCCTCCTCGTCTTCATGAATGTCTCTTTGTGATAGAAAGGTATAAGATCATGGATGGTTGCGACATTCGTCTTTTTCATTATCACATCAGGTGATAGGGAGTGAATAACAGGGGATGTAGTCCTGATAAACAGGGAGAAAAACTTCTGTGAAATAAGCCCGCCTGCAGGCTTTCCACCGATGCTGGTTTCGATCTTTCTGATTCTGTGAGGCCGGACGTGGGTGCCAGTTCTTTCCAGCGCTGTTATCAGCTTTTCAGAATACCGCCGGATCCCTGTCATTTTGCCTGTGTACGTATACACGATGTCCGCGACTGCTCTGTCTGTCAATTTTCCCTCTTCTCCGACATGCCAATGAAATCACGATTAATATGCTTTACAGGAAGGGTCTTGAGATGGAATGCTTGATGAAGCCGGGGAGACAGAAGAGATTTTTAAGTCAGGCGACCTTGATGCGTCTGATGAAGGTCTGTGTCATAGGCGATCGCAGGGTGGTGGTAGAGGATAAGCCGGTTCCTGTGCCAGGGAGGGGTGATGTTCTGGTCGCAATGCGGGCGTGCGGAATTTGCGGCACAGATATTGAGAAGATAGCGGGAAATTACTCGTCTACAGTACTTGGCCACGAAGCGGTGGGGGAGGTGGTGAGTGTCGGAAGTGAAGTTGAGGGCGTTTCAGTGGGTGAAAGGGTATTCCCCCACCATCATGTACCGTGCTATGATTGCCATTACTGCAGGACCGGCAGCGAGACGATGTGCCCGCATTTCTCCAGTTCAAACATCCATCCCGGCGGACTGTCTGAATTCTTCGTTATGCCTGAATGGAATATAATCCACGGAGGCTTGTTCAAGCTTCCTGGCCCTATGACCTACAGGACTGGCACACTCATAGAACCGCTGGCATGCGTGCTGCGTGGCCTCGACAAATTGAAGCTGAACAGTGAAAGTACCGTGACCATTGTCGGAGCAGGACCCGTCGGGATGCTGCATATCTACGCTCTTCAGTCATTAGGCGTGAAGAACATTGTTGCGATGGATATTTCGAAAGAAAGATGTGATTTTGCCCTGGCTTTCGGTGCCAGTTCAGCCGGAGTTCCAGGCGATGCAATGAACATGTCTATTATGTCACTTACAGACGGGAGGGGAGCCGACGCGTCGATTATCGCCACGGGCCATCCACTTGCAACTGAGAGTGGCATTTCCTGTTTGCGTCGCGGTGGCAGTGCACTTCAGTTCGGACTACCGCATCCGAACACCACGCTAATCCACGATATATCGGACATCTTCAGGAAGGAAATACAACTGCTTAGCACCTATTCCGGCGTCGAAAGTGATGTCGCGAAGGCAATCAGCATGCTTGATAAAAAGAAGGGGAAAGCGGATGAAATGATATCGCATTCATTCAGGCTGGAGGATACACCAGCCGCGTTTTATCTTGCAGAAAAGACGGGAAACGCAATGAAGATCATAATCGAAAACTGATTTCTTACCGGCGGGCATGTGAAGACAGAATGAGCATCGCCTGAACGACTATACAGCCCAATACATGCAGTGCGGTTCATTCAGCCACGGTGAAATAGAGTCTCCTGTTGCTTTTCCCCTTATTTTCGAATCGCAGGGGTGTCACTCTGCTTATTTCCCCGAGATTCCTGACATGGACTCCTCCGTCCGCCTGGATATCCAGACCCTCGATCTCTACAATGCGGAATGTCTCTATATCGGGTGGTGCTGCTCCCGCCAGCTTCACTATAGCGGGTATTCTTACTGCTTCTGCCCTGGGAAGGAAGTAAGTTCTGACAGGAAGTTTCCTTAATATGGCCTCATTTACCATCTCCACATATGAATTCATGACGTCCCTGTCAAGATTTTCAAGGCTGAAGTCTATTCTGGACTCGTCAGGTTTAATCTGATTGCCCGTAATTAGCGCGCCCGCCTCCCTGTTGAAAACGGCGCTCAATGCATGTGCAGTAGTGTGCATCTTCATGATCCTGTATCTTCTATCCCAGTCTATGACGCCGTGGACAGAGTCGCCCGGTGTGAATGTGCCATCACCCTCCACCACATGGCATATTTCACTTTCTCCTTCCTTGAGTGTATCAGTTACCCGAATTCCATTTAGGGTACCACTGTCACCCACCAGCCCTCCGCCTCTGGGATGAAAGGCGGTTGCGTCCAGGTAGACTTTGCTGCCTTCGATTCGCACCACCTTTCCGTCGAATTCGTTCACATAGGCATCTTCCCAGTAAATCTTGCGGACCACGGTTTCACCTCATTTGCCTGCCCAGCACGAACCAAGATTCCTGTCATACCATGCATTCACATACTCACCCGTGCTGAGTTGCCTGCAGACGAAGTTTGTATCACAGTAATCACATATTTCTTCATTTCCAATCACCCAGCCTGTGCCAGGATCCATGTCTGTCTTAAGCTCCACCATCTCCTCAGACAAGCCCATGGTGAGTGTGTCGAAGGGACTTGCAGTGCACTGGTTGCAGCCGCTCTGGCAGGGGTAGGGCTCTACGGTGTAGAAAGGGCCGTTTGTGCCATTTGCTGTATTGTGATAGTCGCAGAAAATGGAGCATGACTGCTCACTGGAAAGTAGTGCGGTGACGCCAGGAGGCAGGAAAATGTTATAAGCTCCTCTCCGGCCCAGGTTTGTGACTTGACCTGCCGCGATCCAATCCGTAAGTGCCTTTGCGATTTCTGAATTGGATATGGTCTTCGCAGGATCGGTGCCGATGATTACATGCCCGGCAAGCACTCCCATGCCGACGTTGTACTGCTTGAGCCCGCCGGAATAGCTCTGGTTTGTCTCTATGTTCCGTGTAGCTGTATCCACTCTGTTTACCCATGATACGGCATTCGCTGATGTGTAGTAGCTTCCCCAGTAGACATTCAACCATGAATAACCGTTCTGCCATAATGGGCCGCCGTTGTATTTCAGTGAAGCAGTCCCCTGCCGCACTGAAAACCTGTGTCCACAAGGCCTGGCGTAATGCCAGACGCCGGATCGTTGACTGTCGTACTGCAGGTTATAATTGACAACAGGGATCTTGAGAACACTAACCGTCCCCCTGACACCGATGTGGTCGAAGTGGGTGATGCTCGCACCGCAAATTGGGCAGCTGTTGATGCCCGAACAGTTATCACATGTTTTCATGGCTCGGTTGAATAAGGGTTATGATTATTTGAACATTGATAGAACAGTGACTGGAGTATTATACAGGCCCAGAAATGAGGGAGAATTGACAGATTGCATGGTAAAATGGATTCAGATTCACGGTGAAGTAATGCAAAGTCAATCGCGCGATATCCGAGCGTCGACTGAACTTGCCCGGGTTCTCAGGCAGGCAGAGGGAAGCGGTTAATGGCTTGAAGTAAGGGAAGGTTTAAAATCACATCATTGTTCAAGTCCGTTCAGGCGACGAAAAGCTCCCGTAGTGTAGCGGCCAATCATCTAAGCCTCTCGAGCTTGGGACTCGGGTTCAAATCCCGACGGGAGCAGTCCTCCGGTAGTTACAGGTCCCTGGAAGATGTTTCAGAACAACTTTGAATGCCCGGCTGACTTGCTCGCTCACTTCGCTGCATATTCAAATGAGAAAAGGACACGGACGCAGCCTGCAGTTAAATTGGTGTATTCGGGAACTCGATTGTGCCTGCCTAATTGTATCACTGTTTCCTCTGAAGGAAAATAATAGGGGGGAGTTCCCGGTTTTGCAACGCTTTTGGTAAGTGGCGGAAGTGGAGCTCAAGTCAGCGCTTGATAGAGTTGAGAAAGCGGTTAATGAAAAAAACGTCTCTGCTGTTGAAATGGCATGTATCGAGAGGACTGGTTTTGTCATTTAGCCTCGGGCATCTGTCATTCTTGTCCCTCTGAAGACAATGGACAGCATGTCCCAGCAGACTTGCAGACGGCAATCAGAGCCGCCAGACACACCAACAATTTTGTTAGCGCCAAGGTCGTGAGTATGGCGGGAGAAGTGTTATTAGCCTGTAAGATTATCAAATAATGTCTTCGAAGGGACTATGATGGACTGGGGAATGAATAACCGCATTTCGAGAATGATCAAGCCTTCTACCGGGCGCTCTGTGATGCTTGCGTGCGACCATGGCTACTTCATGGGACCAACACACAAACTAGAGAACCCGCGTAGGACAATTGCACCCCTGGCACCCTATGCCGATGCGTTGAGTGTGACAAGGGGGATACTTCGCACGTCTGTGGATCCAAAATGGGATGTGCCCATACTTCTCAGGGTTTCCGGAGGGGCCAGTATCCTCAAGGAGGACTTGAGTGATGAGGAAATCACGACTTCCATGAAGGAAGCCCTCAGACTGAATGTTTCGGCAGTTGCACTTTCCATATTCGTGGGGACGGACCATGAAAAGCAGTCCCTGATCAACCTTGCAAAACTCGTTGACGAGGGTGAAGAACTGGGAATGCCAGTCATGGCCATAACAGCGGTCGGCAAAGAGCTTGAGAAGCGTGATGCCAAGTATCTTGCACTCGCGTGCAGACTTGCTGCAGAGATAGGTGTGCATATCGTCAAGACGTACTATTGCGAGGAGTTCAGCAAGGTCGTTAACGGGGCGCCAGTGCCACTTGTTGTTGCCGGCGGACCGAAGCTTAAGACAGAAGAGGACGTTTTCAATCTCGTCCACAATGCGCTGGAGGCAGGTGCCGTGGGAGTGGACATGGGGCGCAACATTTGGCAGAGTGAATATCCAGTCGCAATGATAAGGGCTATAAGGGCCATTGTTCACGAGAAGGCGAATGTAAAGGAGGCAGTTTCGATTTTTGATGATGAAAAGGCTGAAAAGTCGAAAAGAGTCGAAAGTGCAACCCGTTTGTGAAATTTCTTTCCTTAAACGAAGGAAAGCCTGACTCGGCATCACTGCAGCCGGAAGTCTGCACGTTCCGGCGCGCTT
>JAJYOM010000002.1 GCA_021796175.1 Thermoplasmata archaeon | reverse complement strand
AACGGGACAGGATTCAATATCAACAATACCAGTCCCGCCCTGCCCTGGATTATGACTCCTACTGCATCGAACCTCCACTATACTTATGTGAATTTGACGACACCGGACTTCCCGGCGACCGACTGGGTTCTGTTCACTTTTACCATAACAGACTGGAATCCGAACGCGCAGTAGCGCAACTCTTTGATGCCCGTCCAAATCAGTGTCGATCCAGGCGAAGAGTCGGATAGATTTTACAGTCTGCTGGGCAAGTTGGAGCAAATCATTCTGAAATCAGTGCTTCCCGGAAAAGCATATTTTATGACACGTAATTATTGACATACGCGAATATTGAAATAGAATGATATTCGGCCAATATCATCCGTTTTCAACAAGGTGACCAGTTACCTCTACGATGCAATCAACAACACATTCATTCCTGTAACGAACATTACGGTCCTGTCAGGCAACTTCACAGTGTATGACATAGTCACCTCGTCCTCATTTGCAGCCTCCAATCAGCAGGCAAACAACTATGTAACCGGAGTTGGAGTGCCGATGGCAACCAAGGAGCCATGAGCGAATGCAAATGGCAGTGTGAAACGTGTTCCAAATCCCTTAACCAGTATGGCGTCGGTGTATGGTTAGGAGTCTGACTTCGTTTGGCTGACATCACTTCCTTCCACACTGCGTCTTTCTTGAACTGCCGGCATAGGCGAAATCTGCACGGTTTCGCGACAGTGAATGGGCACAACCGGTAGTGACTGATAGTGGTGACTGCCATTCACTACCTGATGTCGTTCATACGGAAGATAAGGAGCAGGGGACAGACACCCTACGCGGAAGCGGAAAACAGGAAGATGAAAGGAAAAGTTGTGCAGCGGTACGTATGCTACATCGGCAAACATCCGGATGCAACGAGGAACTCCTCTCCTCCCTTTACAGCAGGCGGCCGAAATACCCGGCCGCCGCCATGCTGAAGTCGCTCATGCTGATGGATCTGAAACGGATGATGCACTATACAGAGCTTGCAGACTATCTGAAGAGCAATCCACTTGGGTCTTTCTAACCACAGTGGTTTTCCGTTAGAAAGACCCTGTGATCAAAGAATGGAGCATGCCGTTTTTAATAACCGGTGCACGAATGCTGTCCCGTGCTGTTCAGCATAATCATCACTGTCAGGAATGAAGGCGAAAACATAGCCGAACTGCTCGAAAGTCTTACAAGGCAGGATGTCCAGAAGGAGATAATTATAGTCGATTCCGACAGCGAGGACAACACTGCCGAAGTGGTCGGCACATATGCGGAGAAATACGATTACATTCATTTCACTGTCAGGGGGAGCAAGAGGGGTGAGGGAAGGAACATCGGCATTTCCATGGCGCATGGCGACGTCTTCGTCTTCATTGATGGCGACTGCACAGCGGATTCAAACTGGCTCAGCGAAATCGGCGAAACGCTGAAGACTGCTGACGTGGCTGCTGGAAAGACTGTATATGCCGGCATTGGCCCTTACCTGGGACTGGAACGAGTCGAGTTGTACAGGAAGGGACTGGATGTCACTTACCCTTCCTGCAACCTAGCATACAGGAGGGAGGTCATTGACAGTATTGGCCTGTTTGACAGGTGGTTCATAACTGCCGAGGACATCGACCTCAATATAAGGGCCGTTGACAGCCACTTTTCAGTTGCATACAATGAGAACGCTGTGGTCTACCACAGGGCCAGGGAAAACATCTACTCTTTTTCCAAGCAGGCCTTCTGGAATGGAGCAGGCAGGAAACAGCTTACATTGAAATACGGCAGGCTCTGGTCAAGCTACAAACCGCTGGAACTGTTCAAGAGGAAGATGACACTCCCCTCCATGATAAGGGTCTTCATGGCACTCATGGGCTATGTCGGCTACAAACTGTTCGGCAGCAGGCGGAATCCGGCAAAATCTTAGGGTTCACCAGCATTCACCGGGGCTTAAAAAGTACATCAATCCCGGACAGCCGATGCAGCTCAACGCCATTTTCAACTGTCAGGTTCGCAAATAGCGCAAAATACAACGACAACGATTATTAGGAGCAGAGCGTTCAATCCAGTTGAATAAAAGTGATATCGGTTATAATTCCCACTATCAATGAGGAGAAGTCCATTGGTTCCGTCATAGACAGGATCAGGGAAAGTATGGGGCCTCTCAGGACTGATTATGAGATACTGGTAGTGGACACGAATTCCAGGGACAGGACGATCGACATTGTTGAGGAGAAGGGTTGCAGGGTTGTCAGGGAGCCGGAAAGGGGTTACGGCCGCGCTTACAAGACCGGCTTCTCAAAGGCGAGGGGCGAGACAATAATCACGCTTGACGCTGACGCTTCCTATCCGCCGGAGGCAATTCCATTCCTGTTACGTACTTTCAATGACGAAAACCTTGACTTCCTGACAGCGAACAGGTTCGGCCAGATGCGACACAATGCGATGAGCCGCACGCACCGCTTTGGCAACTGGATACTCAATACAGCCACCAGGGTACTGTTCGGCGTTCCCCTGCTCGATTCCCAGAGCGGCATGTGGATTCTCAAGAAATCTGTGTTTGAGAAGCTCAATGTCCGGAGCAACGGCTTCCCCTTCTCAGAGGAAATTAAAATCAAGGCGGCGAAAACAGTAAACTTCAAGGAAATACCGATAGAGTTCAGCCTCAGGCAGGGGGAGAAGAAACTGAGGACCTGGAAGGATGGATGGAACAACCTGAAATTCCTTGTGAAGCTAAGGTTCAGCAGAAACACCTGATACGCCTGCATACATGTTTGCCGCTGTCATCAGCCGCAAGCCGGCCAGCCCATGTGCATATACAAAGCAACGCAGAAAGGTAGTTAGTCCGCAATTCCCCTACGGGAAAGCATGCCATCTGCACCGATAACTGCGAGACATGAACTCATGACACCGCCACAGGCAAGACGCCTGTTCGCCTACAACAGGCGCCTGTTTGAGCGATATTCAAGGCGAATTGCAAAAATGCCCTGGGAGGAGGCCAACAGGAACAGGGGAACAGGGCATCTCTCACTGTTTGGGACACTCGTGCACATACTCCAGGTCCACGAAGTGTGGATCTGCTACATTACGCAGCACCGCAGTACAGATGACGAGCTTGAGAAACTTTTCAACGACCCTATCAGGAAGCCGAGGGACTGGAAGCAGTTCAAATTCTACCAGCGGAGGGTCTGGTCCTGTATCGATGATTATCTCTCAAAGCTGACCGGCAGTGAGATGCGCAGGACAGTCCACGTATTCTGGATGCCTGGCCGTTACACTGTTTCAGACGCATTTATGCAGACGACTTTTGAGCAGGCACATCACATCGGCGAAATAATAGGTTCGATGTGGCAGGATGACATTGAGCCTCCGGATATGACATGGATCGGAATAGGGCGGGCCATTTCCGGAAAATAAGCCCTGTCGCCATCGACATGCATCCGGACAAATTTTCGATCATACAGGTCCAGCTGATACCGGCTTCTTCATTTGATGGCTGAACTGCTTTCCCCGGCACATCCACTCCGCCTTGAAGCCTTTGCAAGATGGTTACCGGGCTCCTGACTTTCGCCTCTCCCCTATTCGGTTCTGCAAACGGACTTATTCTGAACGCAACGATTGAATTTCCAGCATTTGCCATTTTTACTGCGTGCTGAGACTGGTTCCTTCAGGAACAAAGGTAAGCATTTTGTCGTTGCCGAAAATCCAGTTTGCTACCGCCACATTCCACCGTTACAACCCGCTGCAGGGGTTGAATTTATCACAGAGCTGTACCGGAAGTACGGTTGCATCGACGCTTCGACTGCATCGCCGCCTGCATAAATGTTTTAGCAACAATGCACTTTCAGCCGCATGGTGCTGTTTTTTGAAAAGGGCAGATGAGCTGGGCATAGTTCTTGATGGATTGCCGGGTGATACGGATTCCATCACAGATGTTGCCGGTGTCGAAGTAGGTCACGAAACACTCATCAGTGGCGAGGGCAGCGGCAAATCCGATACGCCTGTTGTAAGAACCGGCGTCACTGCGATTCTTCCAATTGGCCGTGCCAATCTCGGAAGAGATGTCTTCTGCGGAGCTACGGTACTCAACGGCAATGGTGAATGGACGGGATCAGCATGGACGGAAGAATCCGGAATGCTGTGCGGTCCTATTATGCTTACCAATACCTACAGCGTGGGCATCGTAAGGGATGCAGTGCTCAAGTGGATGAATTCCAACAGAATGAAGCATGATTCACTGCCTGTTGTTTTTGAGATATATGACGGTGTTCTAAGCGACATCAGGGGGCATCACATTTCCGATAACCATGTATTCGCAGCAATAGAGAAAGCAAGTCACGGACCTGTGGCCGAGGGAAATGTGGGAGGTGGCACGGGCGCGATTTGCTATGATTTCAAGGGGGGCATCGGGACATCTTCCAGAAAGGTGAAGGTCCTTGGCGATGAGTATGTCGTTGGTGTGCTGGTCCAGGCAAATCAAGGTCTGAGGGATCAGCTTCAGATAAACGGGGTTCCAGTGGGAAGGGATATCGGCAATGCGCTCGTCAGAACAAAGGAGATAGGTTCGATAGTGAGTGTAATTGCAACCGATGCACCGATGCTTCCGCATCAGCTCAAGCGGCTGTCAAGGAGGGCCTATCTGGGACTGGCAAGGACAGGTAGTATTTCGTCAAACGGCTCGGGTGATTTCTCTATAGCCTTTTCGGTTGCCAATTCTTACAATCACGGCGATGCCCGAAGGGAGAAGTCCGATTGGATTTCCAATGGTGAACTGGATGCACTCTTTGAGGGTGTGGTTCAGGCAACCGAGGAATCCATAATCAATGCACTCCTCGCTGCGGAATCCATGCGCGGTACAGATGGCCATTTTGTGCCTGCGCTTCCGCATGACAGGCTCCGGGAACTTATGGCTGGCGCCAGAAGACTGCATTGAGGAGATTCCATCAGCCACCTGGATATTTTTTCAGGTCTCCTCATGTCCACTATATATATCGCGGCAAAACGACCGCCCTGGATATTAAGCGACTAAGAAGGACGCTTCGGGTAGAATAGGTGACGCTGTTTTCGGTGTCACGTAAATCAAGTCTCGAACGTGATGACCGGGAGGAATGTCGGCTATCAATTCACAAGATTCTGCGATCAAACACTTCCGCTTGTGATAAAACCCCATTGTGCCAGGAAGTTTCGTCACAAACCATTGGTTTTGCGGAGTTTTAATACCATGTTAAATAGGTATTTAAATACCTTTGAGATGTTTCATCCTACCGGGGAAATTAAATGCCCACTATCAAAATCGAAAATGTTGTCGCATCAACTTCACTTGGGGAACAGCTTGATCTTCAGGCTATAGCGCTGGCACTCGACGGCGCCGAGTATGAGCCGGAGCAGTTTCCCGGTCTCATTTACAGACTGAAGGAACCGAAGACTGCAACACTTCTTTTCCGCAGCGGAAAGGTTGTGTGCACGGGCGCAAAGAGTCTCGATGAGGTGAAGCTTGCCATAAGCAAGGTCTCGAAACAGATCGGCAGGGCCGGAATCGAGATCAAGATCGAGCCGAAGATTGAAGTGCAGAACATCGTTGCATCATCAGATCTGGGACAGGAAATTAATCTCAACGCAATAGCGATCAGCCTTGGACTCGAGAAGGTCGAGTACGAGCCGGAACAGTTTCCCGGACTCGTTTACAGACTGGACTCCCCAAAGGTTGTCGTTCTGCTGTTCGGCAGCGGCAAACTGGTCTGCACAGGCGCAAGAAAACCTTCCGATGTCGGTGACGCCGTCCAGAAGATAATGGAAGAACTTCAGGGTGCGGGTCTACTGCACTGATGGCCGCGTATCCAGTCTTCGACAATCACGTTCATCTTCAGCGCAGCGGCAGATTTCTGGACGCTGTAAAGGAATTCAAGACGAAGGGTGGAACCGGATTTATGCTCATTGCCCTTCCACCTGGTGCTGACATACTCTCGCGCGAATACTTTCAGGCTATGTACGAGGAGGGCGTTAGACTCCGGGAGCAGGCGCTTTCAGTCGGTGGAATCGACATACTACTTGCAGTTGGTCCCTATCCGGTCACCCTGCTGGAGATGGCAGAACGGATCGGGCTGGAAGAGGCAGAGGAAAGGATGGTTGCCGCCGCGGAACTCGCCGGAAGATTTGTAAGTGAAGGGAAGGCTGATGCTATAGGCGAGATCGGCAGGCCGCATTTTGATGTCCCGCAGGAGGTGATGGCTGCGAGCAACAGGATTATGCTCAAATGCATGGAACAGTCCAGGGATGCAGGATGCCCTGTGATATTGCACACAGAGGATCCGACACCAGCCAGTCTGACAAATCTGGCAAGTATGGCCGACAGGGCAGGCATCGAAAGAAACAGAGTTATAAAACATCACTGCTCCGACCTGATAACCCCGGTTGAAAACTCTGGACTCTTTCCGTCGGTCAAGGCAACAAGGGATATTGTTTACTCATCGGTCAAGAAGGGGACAAGATTCATGATGGAGACGGATTATATAGACGATTCAAAACGACCTGGTGCATTCATGGGGATTGGCACTGTGCCAAGAAGAACCAGGGAGCTGCTTGAGAATTCACTGCTGAGTGAAGAAGAGATATGGAAAATCAACTACGAAAACCCCGTCTCACTGTACGGTCGGGACAAATTCAGAAAGACTGCATAATATCATCTGATCGTGAATGACTGGTACCTGCCGGAGTAGTCCGCCTCTTTCATTTCAATATCAGTAACACCCGCGTGCGGGTTCCCCGTCCTGCATTCTTCAATCACGCGATTCACAGCACTCTCATCCCCTTCGAAAAGTGCCTCGACTGTGCCATCATCCATGTTGCGCACCCACCCTTTCACATCGTTTGAATCGGCGAACCGTTTGGCATAATATCTGAAGGAAACCCCCTGAACATGACCTCTGAATTTAACTCTGCAGGCAACATTCGCCACTGGAGCAGCTCCTACGCCAGTGTCTGATTATTGCATTTGACAAGATAATTGTTATTACTGACAAAGGTTTGGTATGTCCAACTATGCCAAGACTGGCACTGAAATTCGGTTACAACGGGAGTTCGTTTTACGGCTACCAGCGTCAGCCAGGCGTCAGGACTGTCGAGGGAGACATAATATCTGCCTGCACAAAGATGCAGGCATTCAGCGAACCGTCGGAAGCGGATTTTGCCAGTGCCAGCAGGACTGATCGAGGAGTTCACGCAATTGGCAACGTTGTCGCTTTCAACACTGATTTCGATCCGGAGAAGCTTTTAGACGGTCTTAACGCAAACTGCAGGGACATACTGTTCCATTCCTACCTGACAGTTGTCGCAGCCTTCAATCCCAGAATGGCGACAATGCGTCATTACCGTTACCTCCTTTATGATGATGTCGACTCGGCTGTCCTTAACAGTGTACTTCAGAATTTTGTCGGTTCAAAGGATTTCAGAAATTTCGCCAAGAGCGATGCACGCGGCAGGTTCAGGAAGATAGACAGTATAGAGGCACACAGAGAAAAGGAGTGCATCGTGATAGACTTCCACGGAAGGAGCTTCCTCCACAATATGATCCGGAGGCTCGTGGCGGCGGGATTGTCTGTAACAAAGGGACTGGCTGAAGAGGAGGACATAACCAGAGCGCTCAATGGCGGCGGGCCCGGAGGCTTTGGGCTCGCTCCACCGCAGTACCTCATACTCATGGATGTCGACTACGGAATGAGTTTTCATTCCGTGGTAGTGAAGCAGGAGAATGCAAAAAGATGGCTGACGGGCCTCGATACTCTGAAAACTCTTGAATTCGTTGAAAAGACTCTGTTGAAGTCAGCGGGGTTGTAATTTGACTGTTGTTGCCCTCACTGGAACACCCGGCACCGGAAAGACCAGCATAGCGAGACAGCTCGGACTGGAAGGAGAGAGGGTGCTGGAAATTTCCGAACTCATAAGGACGCTCCAAGTACCCGGAACATACAGTGAGGCATCAGAGAGCATTGAAATTGATGTTGAACAGCTGGGCGGGAAGATTGACAGGCACATGGCCACACTGTGGGATGAGACTGTATTCCTGTCGGGACACCTGGCCCATTTCGCGACCTGTCAGATTGGAGTGGTGCTAAGATGCGAACCGCATGTGCTGCACTCGAGGCTCAGTGCCAGGGGATGGAGCAGGCCGAAGGTGCTGGAAAACGTGAGGGCTGAAGTGCTCGACGCAATACTGATCGAGGCATCGGAAAGAATAAAAGACGTGTTCGAGGTTGAGACTACTTCAATTGACGCGAAAAAAGCAGCAGCACTCGTTCAGAGGGCCGTTCGCGGAAAGCCTGACAGCATGAGACCGGGCAGTATCGACTGGACAGAGGAGATCGATGAATGGTTCTAGACAGGAGCAGGGGAGTTTTTGAGCATCTTCTGGATCCAATTGCAAATGCATTCAGGAACGTAAATCCTGACATGCTGACCGCTGTCTCATTCATACTCGCTGCGATCGCAGCCTTCGCTGTGGCGCTTTCCTCGAACCGGTATGCATTCCTTCTCATTGCAGCGCTCATTCTTCTCGCAGCGAGCGGCCTGTTTGATGCGGTAGACGGCGCAGCCGCGCGGCTGCGCGGAACATCAGGTCCGAAAGGTGATTTCCTCGACCATGTGCTTGATCGCTATTCAGATATCGCACTCATACTCGGTTTCACGTTCAGCGTTTTCACCACAAGCATACCACTCGGCATCTTTGCACTCACAGGCGTGCTGATGACGAGCTATCTTGGCACCCAGGCCCAGGCGGTCGGGCTGAAGAGAAACTACGGTGGTGTGCTCGGCAGGGCAGACAGGCTGGTTCTGATGCTGCTGGCGCTTCTGATACAGTTCATTCTCGCATCACCCTCCAGCGGTGTGCATGGGGCGGAATTTCTCTCCCTGACCACGTTCGACTGGCTGCTGCTCGTGTTCGCTGTGCTCGGCAACATCACTGCTGTTTATCGTGCAGTTGCTTCCTGGCGCCAGCTTTAGGCTTCTTTCCCTTCTGCCTGTAATACGTGAGAGGGTGTTTCATCCACGCCTGGTTGCACAGGGAGTCCGGTTTGAAGCAAATGCCGTAGGACTTCATAGTACTGCATTCCGGAACAGAATATTCCGTTGATGAAATTCTGCCTGTGATATGCTCAATCTGGTATCTTGTCTTGTCTGCCCTGAAATCTGGAACGGAGCTGAATGTGTCGAATATCTGCTCAGCACTCATGCCTATCGCATGCAGGAAGGTCACTATTGCAAATCTCCCCATTTGAGGAACATTCTCAGAATTCTGGATCTGCCTGAGTATTTCGTGCATGCAGGGAGGATATCTTTCAGGGCTGATATCTCCCAGAGTGTCGCGCTGGAATTCCTTCTTTATCTCGTCCAGCACCGATGCAACTTCGGTTATTTCCCTTTTAAGTGCGTTCCTGATTTCATCAGTGTAGGGCGGCAGCCGCTCCGACAGGCGGTCTGTTATTGCCTGCTCCACAAGTCTGGTCAGCTTGTGCCTCTCCACGATCACAAAACCACCGTCAACTTTCTGGTAGAGAAGTTTCCACTCAGGGGATCGCATCTTCGATGAGAATTTGAGAAATGAAGTGAAATGCAGCCTGTAGCTGTCTCCCATCTGTTCCGGGTTGATGCCGAATTCCCTGGCAAGCGGAATGAGCATGTTCTGGTATTCTGAACTCAGGCGCTGTACTGCCATCTTGCCTTCGGTGACTGCGAGCCTGTTTACCAGGAACCTGTCGCCTATCACAGATGCAATCATCCTTGAGACAATGAAGGAGAGTATTTCGACCCTGCATTCCTCGTTATCATACAGCCTCTGATCGCCGAGTCTCATTTCGCGCAGTGAAGATATCACCCGCTCCTTCCCCTTCTCCCTGACCCTTTCGAGGAGCGGGTTTGTCAATATGGTATTCAGGTCGTATTTGTTCTCACTGATATAGGCCCGTACTCCTTCGGTATACGGGAAGACAGCCATCTGCCTCAGTGAAGTTTCGGCGCTCAGCATTTCTGCATGCTGCAGGAAGCAGGGCTGGAATATAATTCTGATTGACGGCACTCCGCAATTCAGAGCAGAGTTGTCTCTACCGACTCTACGCTCTGTATTCCGCTTATGCTGCCGAGTGCGTTCTCAACCCTGTCCGCGACTCCTTCCTCATCTGTCGCGACTATCATCACTTCGCAGGATTTAAGACCGAAGGCGACCGGAACAATCCTGCTGTCCCTGAGTTCCGCTCCCGGTGGCAAATTGGAACCTATGGTGGCCGCCAGGCCATCAAAATTGAAATCTGTCGACTCAGGCATCATCCTGTATGTCATTGCCACCTTTCCCACTGAAACACCTCACGGACCGGTAAAACCGCAGGAAAGACATGTGTAGCTTACACTTTGATCCCTGCACTGCGCGCATCTGCCGATGCGAGTCTCACCACAGCTTGGGCACGGGAATGAAGTCACAGCATGGCCCACGAGCATAATGCCGCACGAACTGCAATTCACTACTTCAGTCATCATGACATCGGGTTTGATGTACACGTATATAAGTTATACACGTCTTGAACTCATTGCTATCTGATAAAAAATAGCAGGTAGTGCTTCGACACAACCCTGCTAAATAATTACATTTGGTTGATATAGCCCTTCGGATATCGTAGTCAAGGGGCAAAAATGGCTGACGATGAGAAACCTTTCAGGGAACAGTTGCTCGACGAACTATCCGCACTTTTGACTGCGGCTTTTGGTCTGGTGGCTGCATTAGCCTGGAACGGTTTCATACTTGCCGTCTTCAAGCAGTTATTCGGAACGACAACGGGCCTGCTACCTAACCTTGCATACGCTGTAGTGGTCACCATTTTCGCGGTGATTGCGATGATACTGATTGCAAGGGCTGTGAGGAAGGCAAAGGCTGCAACCGCGAAACCTGCCAAGACTTGAGCAGATCTTGCGATCCGCAAACCTCTTAATTTTCTATTCCCGTGTCAGAACTTTTTTTCAATGAATTGAGGGAAAGTTACTCAGCGTTGGAATTAAAGATCGAACCGCGCAAACAGTCAATTGTCGATTAATTGCAGACGCTCACTCCCTGGATTAGCGAACAAAATTTGTCATTTTCCGGATTGTAACAAATAGACGACTTCACTCTTGGAACCTTTGTTACATTTGATACTGCGATGAACTGAATCTGACTGAGCGGAGCCTTCCCATTCCGGACTTCTGCAAATGCTTTGATGCCGCATACTTCTACTTTTGTCGTTTTCTATCCATGTATGGTGTCCTTTGGAAAGTATAAATAGTGTGAAGGTTTCCGGTTATTAACCAGCTAATTCCATAAATTGTAGGTTGATCGCATGGCAATACCAAATGGACAAAACTCTGTGCCGAGGCATGTTGAAAAGAGAAAACTGGTTCTATTTCTGTCTCTGTTAGCCGTCGGGGCTATGATCGGATCCGTATTCATGTTCGGTCTCTTCGGGGCGAACTCGGTCCTTTCTCCGGTAGCGAAGCCCGCATCCACCGTGACTTCGCATACAGCATATACCTATCCGACAACGACTATGCAGGAACCAGGTTACACTAATGGTACGTATATCAACGCTATGACTACCAATGTTGAATATCTTAATATATGGAGAATAACTGATCTATATAGTTCACTCGTTACAGGCAATATTTATGATTCCCTCTATACAGTTTTCCCGAATGCCACGGAAGGGCCATGGCTCGCCCAGTCGGAGGTAGGTTATCCTGCCAATTTCACGACATGGGACCCGGTTACAGGGCAGTCTGCCCATGTAGCGTGGATATACAACGTGACACTCAGGCCCGGGACACAGTTTACTGACTGGACTCCTTCGAATGCAGCTAACACCTACGTGTTCAGCAACTTCACCAACTTCTCCCTGTACGACCCCACCACTGGCGGGACAGTGCAGTATTCACACACTTACAAGTCATTCCCTTCGATGAAAATGAATGCCGAGACCGTTCAGGCTGCTGATCTGATACTCACCTGGAAGATGATGCAGTCCGCGCTGGATTACAGCGGTTCATATCTCGGAGTTGTCAATGTAATTCCGCTGAGCAACCTGTCTGTCGAGTACATGCTGAGCGCACCATCTGCGACTTTCTATACGTACACGCTCCAGACACCAGTCCTGCCTTACCATCTATGGGTTCAGCACGACTGGGCCACCAGTGCGGTTGGCGGGTGGAACTACACGGGCCAGGCCAACGGCTATGATGTATGGTCACTTGGCTACAATCCCCAGACTGGCTACGCTCCCGGACTCGTTGGCACAGGGCCATTCATGTTCAACGGCGGCTACGGTATGCCGAAGGGACAGTGGCTCTACGGCAACTACTGGAGCGAGTATGTGAACCCCCACTACTTTGTCCAGTACATACCTTCACTCCAGCAGTGGACACCGAAGATTTACGAACTCTACAATCCGCTGTACAGCTCGCTTTCTGCAGCGATAGGTGCTGAAGCACTGGGTCAGGTGGACACAACATCGATGGACCTTGTGACTCCAAGCTTCATACCGACAGTAAGCGCGATGCCCAACACATACATATATCACAAGCCGTCGACAAGCTACGGTTATGTCCAGATAAACTCGGCTTCGAGTTATGCGCCTGCCAATAACACAACATTCAGGCAGGCACTCAACTACGCCACCAACAAGGCATATCTTGCATCAACAATTGATGAGGGCTATGATGTGCTGGGCCAGCCTGTAGTGCCCGTCTCCGACACCACATGGTACAATGCCACAGCGCCGCAGTATGCATATAACCCCACGCTCGCGATCAGCATGATCAAGAGCATACCTGGTATGACAGGCGGAGGCAGCCCAAGCACCCCATTCTTATACAACGGAAAGCCTGTATCCATGAAAGTGCAGATAACAGTCGCCAGCGAGGTACCGCTTGGTGTTGAAGCACTGCTCATTGTTGCTAATGAGTGGGACTCCATTGGCGTACCGACGACTGTTGTGCAGGAATCGTTCACAACACTCGTATCCAACCTGATTGCCACCAACTTCCAGGGCATTGACCTCGGGATAACAGGCATATTCGGCGACCCGACGGGTGACTTCTTCAGTTTCTATAACACTGCTGGAATTGGCACCGGCTTTTACCTCGGCCCATTCAGCGCTATACAGTGGCAGGGGCAATGGCTCTCCGGCACACAGGTCGACAGCCTGATGAACAACTACACAGTGCAGCTCAACACAGAACAGAACCTCGTCAAGAGAATTGCACTTGCAAAGGAGATTGAGGGCCTGGCCGCACTGGAGTCAACAATGATAAACTTCGGTTACCCGGTGGATATACTTCCATTTACCAACTCGACCTTCACCGGCATCATAAAGGACTCTCTGCCGATTGGTGCCTTCACATTCTGGAATAACCTCAATGTGCATCTCAAGTCTGCCGTCAAGATTGTCCCGCCGACAACTGTTCCAATACAGCTGCATGTGGGAGTGGTTTCCAACCAGAACGTTTACTTCAACGGCAACTATGGCAATGCAACATTCCAGGTCAGGAACCAGTACGGGGAGCCTGTGTCTGGTGCCGCACTCACTATCGGTTTCTCTCCATCAGGCCAGCTCCTCAACATATCTTCTGATACTGGAGTGACAAATTCCAACGGCCAGTACACATGGGAATTCCAGGTCCTGCCCCAGAACCCGCTGATATACACAAACGACTATTCGGGCTCGATCAACCTGTCCGCAGCGGCAACAAAAGCCAGCACTTCAACCGCGACCTATCAGTCCGGTCTTGGCTGGACATACTTCGATGTTTCACCCCATGCAGTTCAGTTTGCTGCCGGCACTCCGCCCTCAGTTGTCAAGAACGCGGCAGCCAGCAAGTACACGATAACTGTTGAGAATGCAACCGGTGTGCCTATCAGCGGCTACAAGTACACGATACAGTCGCTTTCCGGTGCTGTGCAGATATCGCCCGCACTTGCCGGACAAACCGAGTCTAACATATCATCATTCAACCCGATCTTTGGTTTCGGCAACCAGCCGGCCCTCGTCGTCAACCCGCTGACCCAGCCAATACTCAGCGGACCTTCTGCCATCATTGTTGGCCCGGATGGTAACATATACGTCGCAAACAGCAACGGAACTGTTACCTCGCTCGTTCCTGTGTCACCTCTCGGAACAGTCGATCCAATTGCCAACAGCGCGCCATACGGTGTCATAAATGCAGTATACACTGTGGGAAAGGACCCGGTCGCCCTGGCCTTCAACGCAAGCGGTGATCTGGTTGTTGCCAACGCGGGATCAGACAATCTCACAGTCATAGACACTGCCGCCGGATACACGGTGGCGAACATATCGCTCGCCGCTGCACCAACGGCAAACGGTCTGGCTGTTGGCGGGAATTTCGTGTATGTCGGCCTTGCCAATGGCGAAGTCGTCGAGCTCAATGAGTCGGCATGGTCGGTTGCAGCCACAGCAGTTCAGGCCAGTGTTCATGTCAGCACTTCCACCACACCCGTGCAGGCACTTACATGGAGCCCGGACGGTTTCCTGTATGTTGCAGACAATTCAACCACAGGAGTGGTCACATCTGTCAACACTACTGACATGAAGATAGTAGCAAACATGTCTGTCGGCAGCGGACCCGATGCGCTCGCATTCAATATGACCGGCTTCCTGTTTGTAGCCAACTATGGCAGCGCCAACCTGACAGTGATAAACACAACCGGCGCCTCAGTCGGTTCTGTGGCCGTCGGAACCGGTCCGACATCCATCGCAATGGATGCGTCCGGCTTCCTGTATGTGACCAATTTCGGCTCGGCCAATGTCACTGTTGTCAACGATACCGGCAGTTCTGCGCCCAGCGACTTCACAACCATAGGCGTAGGAACTTCCCCATCCGACGCTGTGTTCAACGCCGCTGACGGGAACATATATCTTACAAACTCCGCATCCAGCAATCTGACACTTGTCAGCACTTCTGTGCAGGCAAATGTCCTTGGAAATGTTGTGTATGGCCTGCCGATGACAACTCTCACCTCGGTCCCGGACTACTGGCTCAACTCCATAACCGGCACTACAGGGTCGAACGGAAACATCACCGTTATGCTGTCTTCGAGCTCGATTTACAGCTACACTGCAAATGGAGGCAATAGCTCCTCCTGGCTGTTTATCGGCGACTATTCCGCAGGCTCACCTGTCGCTGGTGCAACCAACTATATGACCATCGGCCAGATGACTTCGAAGTACAACGAAAACCCGATTAACGGTCCAGAGGGATTCGGTGTTCAGCAGCCTGTCGAAATGCCGGTAATGGTTACCGAGGGCGCCCCACAGTACAAGATAACCGTAACTCCGCTGTCATCACAGATATCATACAACGGCGCAACGACAGTCATGGTTACCGTGACCAATGCTACGACCGGCAAGGGAGTCCCTGACTTCACCTTCGACCTTGTGAGCCAGAACGCACTTGGCGCGAACCGCGGTATACTGGCCAATTCAGCCTCATCCACATCGTCTGTGCAGGTATTCAATCCCAACATATACTTCGGAAGCACATATCTGCCAGGGCTGCAGCTTACAACCGATTCGGCAGGCGTAGCTGTTGCGTCGTTCCAGCCGAATGTATTTGCACCAGAATTCAATGCGGGCAATTTCACAGGTTACGCAGCCCAGCCCTATGCTGACCAGTACCTTGTGCCGTTTGACGAGTTCATACTCAGCGCTATGGGCACGACGGCGGTCGGTGTTGGTGACTCGGTGATAACTTCCACTGCCATGGTCAACAATGTTCCACCTGCTCCGGTTGCAACAGCATATGTCCAGGGTGCTCAGACACTCAACGGCTTCACGATAGTCGAGGCAAACAGCACCTACAATATGTACATCAACACAACACAGAACACCGCGTACGGTCCGTCAGTGTCAGGCATCTCGCTGACCGTCTCCGTGAGCCTGGGCAATGTGTCGGTATCGCAGGGAACATCGTCTTCCGCAGGTTCCCTGACGGTTTCATATGCCGCGCCCAATGTGTCGGTGCTGACTCCGGTGACAATAACTGTGCAGGTAACTGGTGGCTCGACAACTACTCAGACCGTCTACCTCGTCCCGCATTATATCAGCACAACAAAAGTGCCGGTAACAACGACCAAGACTGTGACGTCTGTGCCTGCATACATGTATGGACTTGTCGGCGTCTTCGTGGTGCTGACTGTGGTGTTCGCCGCACTCTATGCTACATCAAGGGGCAAGAAGGGCGGAGGCTCTGGTGGTATGCAGCAGCCCCCACAGGAACCGACAGACTCCCTCGGCAGCGGAGGCAAGAACAGCTGAGCCCTTACTCCCTCCAAACCTTTTCCAAAACCAATTACCTGCTTTCATTTCAGTGCTGATGAGGGGAGCGCAACTAGTTGAACGGATATCTGATAGCGAGAAAAATAGTCCAGGTTGTCGTCCTAGTCCTTCTCATGGCAGTTTTTATTTTCATTGTTTTCAGGCTCATGCCAGGCAACCCAGCCGAACTGTTCGTCCGGGACTTGAAGGGAAGAGCTGTTACCAAGGCACAGATCACTGCACTTGAGCAGCAGCTTGGACTCTATGGCGGCAAGTGGAGTCTCACCGATTTTCTGATTTACATGAGAGATATGTTCACATTCAACTTCGGTATGGATTACTATCAGCAGGCAAGTGTCTGGGGACTGATTGAGAGGGCAATGCCCTACACACTGCTGCTTCTCGGTTCGGCAGCAATACTCTCCTTCGTGGTTGGACTGCCTCTGGGAATCGAGGCCACCTGGTGGAGAGGCAGGAAAAAGGAAGCTGTTGCTGTCACATCAAGCCTGGTGCTCAACTCCATACCGTTCTTTGTCCTGGCAATAATACTCCTGCTGTATCTCACTATTGCGGTGAGGCTGTTCCCGATACGATCCACCTTCCCGTATTCCTATTTCCTGCAGCCGTCACTTCCTCATGTGGCGGCAATAATCCGCGACATTGCACTGCCGCTGATTGTATTGCTTGTTGTGGAGGCCGCGGGCCATCTGCTCACAATGAGGGCCGCCATGATCTCTGTGCTTGGCGAAGATTTCATACAGACTGCAAGGGCAAAGGGTGTGAGCGAGCACTCTATAATGTTCCATCATGCGGCCAGGAATGCGATGATACCGGTGTCAACGAGAATGGCCCTAGAATTTGCCCTGCTGACAAGCGGCGCTGTTATTGTCGGTATAATATTTTCCTGGCCGGGGATCGGTCCACTGATTTACCAGGCCACACTGCAGGAAGATTACCCTTTTGCAGAGGGTGCGTTCTTCGTGATATCCCTGATAGTAATTCTTGCCTATTCAGTGATTGACTTCGTCCATGCATGGCTGGATCCGCGTATATCGTTATGATGGTGTCTGAAATGAACAGCGAAGCATCCATGCTGAGGAAGCAAAGGCTGAGTTTCTTGCTGAAGAGGTTCAGGAAACAGTGGTCAATATACTACCGTTCGTCTTACGGCAAGGTGGGCTTCTACATCCTTGTGTTCTTCCTAATCGTCACTGTGCTTTCTCCCGTACTTGTGCAGCACAACCCCTTCTTCTACATAGCGCCTACTGAGGATACATTTGCCGGCGAACAGCTGTTCCAGACGACTGTTCCCTATGCGACTACTTCCAGTTCGGGGACTGTCTACGCTCCGGCGGCTTCCGTCCTTGCCACGCAGGGCGCCTATGTGAACTATCTGTCATCACCAAATGGGACAATTTATGCCATCGGGCTCGGAGCCACTCCGTTGACTTCGACAGGAAGTGTATTCACGTTAAAGCATGGCAGCTCTGCCTCAACGATGTTTCCGATCCAGGTATTTCCTCTCGCGGATGTGCAGAAATTTCTCACATCCTCCACACTGTCTTTCAACAACTACGTGCTGAGCGGCTTTTCGAATGGATCGGTCAATCTCAGTGAAGTGAGCTGGTCCAGCAAACTCGATATTGTGGGCCAGGGCATACCGATCGTCGTCAGCAACGAAAGCGCCAGAGTGAATGGCACGCTGCTGATGTCTCCTGTCTCAAATTCAATCGCTCAAACTGAAGATGCACCCACCGGAGCGCCATTCGACAACTATCAGCTGTCAGTCAACGCAGGGCTTGAACCAGCGCTTGTATTCGCAGTCTCCTCCAACGCTACCGGCTATTATCTCACTGAATTTTCAGCCGTCCCTCTCAGGCATATCTGGTCCGTGAAGCTTCCTTACACTGTAGCTCCGTCAGAGCCTGTCTTTACGGGCGGTGAAATAGGCATTGGAAATAGCGGATACTCAACCAGCACAAGAGTCATGATTGCTCAGGGAAGCAGCATGATGTCTTTCAGCCCGGCTGACGGGAAGATGCTGTGGATGTCAAATACCACGTCAGCCGTCAATACCAATCTGGGAATTTATGTTCCCTTCGGTTACGACCTCAGCTCCAGCAGCACAAATATGGCATTTGCAGCAATGAACGGCAGCAATTCCGTTGTCGGCTTCTATTTCTCAAACGGCAGTCAGGTGCCCATTTATACCACACAGTCAGCCCCGACCGGCATAATTTCCTCCAACGGAATCTCAGGCTTCCCCTCGTCCTTCGTCATACAGACCGCTGATAAGGCATACGTGTTGAATGGACCGGAAAAACTGATCAGCGGCGGCATAATATCGCTGCCAACCACCAGAGGCGCATTTGACAGGTCACCCAACTTTGACAGCAGTTCGGCCAGCGCATTTCTTGTCTCCTCTGCCGGTCTCATTGTTTCAATAAGCACGCAGCCTTCGGCTCACCCGATAAGATGGGTTTCGAGCATATCACCTGCTCCAGGGGCATTGTCCCAGCCGGTGATATTCAGGGACGCCAATACTGGTCTCACAGCCATTACAATACTTACTGATAGCGGCCACCTTTACGCATATGCCACAATTGGTGTGGATCTCAATCCGCTGCCCCCTACGCTAAAGACACCATCCGGAGCGATATACCTTCTTGGCACAAACCAGTATGGTAATGATGTGTTCAGCCAGTGGGTTGCGAGCTTCTACAATGACTGGATAGTTGGGCTGTCTGTTGCGATAGGCACCATATTCCTTTCCATCATAGTTGGAATGTACATCGGCTACACCACCGGTTTCAAGTCAACTGTCGTTGAAACTGTTACGCTTGTCGTATTCCTCATGCCCGGACTTCCACTTCTGATTGTGGTTGCATCTATACTGGGTGCTACATTTGCAAACCTGATTCTCATTCTGATAGTGCTCGGCTGGCCCTTCACTACATTCACGCTGATCGGCGTGGTCAAATCAATAAAATCAAGGTCTTTCATTGAGGCTGCAAAAGTTTCGGGAGCTGGCACAATGCAGATACTGAGGCGACACATGCTACCCAATATGACGCCGCTGCTTGCCTATCTCACTGCTGTTTCCGTCGGTGGCGCTGTGATATCCATATCAACGCTCCAGTTCCTCGGCATAGGCAGCCTGACTATTGAGACATGGGGAGCGATGCTGAACGTAATCTATTCTAACTACTTTGCTGTGGTAAATGCATGGTGGCTTGTGTATCCGCCAGCCATTGCAGTCACAATGTTCGTTTTTGCTTTCATATTCGTTTCCCGCGGACTCGACGAGGTAGTCAATCCGCGCATCAGGAGTAGGTAAATTGACGTCGACCCTGACATCACTGAATCAGAAGCAGACTGCCGCAGGCAAAACGGAGAGTGTAGTGGAAGTCAAAAACCTTACCGTGAATTTCACCACGGAGGAAGGAACTGTTAATGCACTCGACAATCTTTCACTGGAAATAAGGGACGGAGAGACACTCGGTGTGCTGGGTGAGAGCGGCTCGGGCAAGACAACCCTGGCACTTGCAATCCTCGCATTGCTTGCGGACAACGCAGATATCGGCGGCGAAGTCAAATTCGCAGGAGACCTGATTACCGCACATGATATTTCGGGCAGGGCAGTGACCAAACTTAACAGGAAACAGAGAAAGATGCTGGGAGACAAGCTGTCCGAGCTACGGTGGAAGGGCATATCGATGGTCTTCCAGGGCTCGATGAACGCCTTCAACCCCGTTTACACCATCGAGAAACAGCTGGCCGAAGTTTTCCGTCTGCACACAGAATTCGATGACGAGGAGATAAAGAGAAGGGTCAAGATGGCCGTCGAGCACGTTGGCCTCAGCCCAGTCGTGCTAAAGTCTTATCCGCACGAGCTCTCGGGCGGGATGAAGCAGCGTGCCGTTATTGCCATGGCTCTTGCACTCAGGCCTAAGCTTGTGATCGCCGATGAGCCCACGACGGGCCTGGATGTCATCATACAGGCGAAGATAATCCAGGAGCTGAAGCAGCTCCGAAAGTCGGACATAAAATCGATGCTGCTGATATCCCATGATATCGGTGTAGTGGCACAGCTCGCAGACAGGATTGCAGTTCTCTATGCAGGCAGGCTAATGGAACTCGGGAGCGTCAGGGATATTTTCCACAACTCAGCAAATCCCTACACCAGGGCCCTGATCAGGAGTTACCCCTCAGTCGCACAGGCAAAGTCGCCCATCGAGGGTATTCCGGGGAGCCCGCCTGATCCCATAGCTCCACCTAACGGATGCCGCTTTGCCATGAGGTGCAGATTTGTGACAGATCTCTGCCGAGAGAAGGATCCGCCCCTCGTGGAAGTTGCTCCCGGTCACCTGAGTGCCTGTCACTATGCTCAGGAGATTCTCAGGGGAAGAGTGGAAGAGATGATGCCAACCGTCCAGGATGTGTCCATGATGCAGGAAAGGGCGGGCGGCGACAGAGGAGAAACCATAGTTGAACTTGACAACATCATGAAATACTTTGACCTGCGTGGTTCCCTCTTTGGCTCCATTTTTGGCAGGGAAGGCAGGAGGGTAGTAGTCCATGCAGTGGACAGGATCACGCTCAATCTGAAGAAGGGGGAAATAGTAGGCGTAGTCGGTGAGAGCGGCTCGGGAAAGACGACGCTTGGAAGGACAATACTCAAATTGATCGAACCTACGGCGGGTAGAATACTCTATTCCGGCGGCAGGTCGCATCCGGGTATCACTGCCGGTGCCGTTGACGGCGAAGAAGGCAATGAAGGCTCCAAAAAGAAGTCGGGACGGCGCCGCCCTTTACTGCGATTCAGGCACGCTGGCGGCGATGAAGGCAATGAGGGCGATAGAGATGGCACCGGGCTGTCAGATATCACACTGGCGTCAAGGGGCGATCCGCTCTATGAACTGTTCAGGAGGGACACTCAACTTGTTTTCCAGGACCCATACGACTCACTCAATCCAAAGATGACGATATTCGACATAGTGCAGGAACCGGTGCTTGCTCACAGGATAACAAAGAACCCTGTCCAGGTGGTGACTATGGTCAAGGAGGCGCTTTCGACTGTTAACCTCCGGCCGCCTGACAACTATATGGAGCGTTTTCCGCATGAACTGTCAGGCGGAGAAAGGCAGAGGGTGGCAGCGGCCCGTGCACTTGTACTGAGGCCAGATTTCCTGGTGGCGGATGAGCCTATATCCATGCTGGATGTATCGCTCCGTGCAGGTTTTCTCAACCTGCTGCTGAAACTCAGGAGAGATTTCGATCTCACCATGCTCTATATTACTCACGACATCGCCTCTGCAAGATATGTTTCAGACAGGATACTTGTCATGTATCTCGGCGTTGGCGTCGAATTCGGCGATTCGGAGGAAGTGGTCAAGACACCGCTGCATCCGTACTCGAAGGCACTCATACAGGCGGTCCCCCTTCCCACGCCGGACTGGAATCCGGGGGAGCTTGAGATACTCGGTGAGATAGGAAACGCTGTCAACGTACCCAGGGGGTGCAGGTTCTACAACAGGTGCATCTACAGCCAGCCCAAATGCCTTACCGAGCCGCCTCCTCAGCTTGGAGGAGAAAACCACTGGTATCTCTGCCATTTCACTCAGGACGAACTGATAACTATCAAGTCGGTGAAGCAGAAGGAGAAGATGGCAACCGCCGGGCCAGAAAAGGAGAAATAGGCCGACAGGGACTGAGAAGCTGTTTCTCCGGACAGTGCTGTCAAATGAGTGCAAATAAGAGGGATGCAGCCGCTGGTGCTGTCACGGATGATGAGTTCGTAAGGAGGGGAGCCGGCAGGAGAGCATTTGCACTTTTTGCAGCTGTGCCGCTTTCAATACTTGCAGGCATACTCTCCGTGTCCCTTCTATTGTCTGTGCTTGGTCTCTTTGACTACAGGCAGGTCGTTCCCGTTGTTCTTTTCATTGTTGGCATATTTGTCATGTTCGCCGGTGCATGGTATGATTTCGGAGCAAGAAGGTATGTGAAATCTCTTGAGGAAAACCGCATATCATTCGGGGAAGCGGATATGGACCACATTTTCAAGCAGCAGTTCTGGCTTATGGTGATGTACCTCGGCATCGCGGGACTGTATATACTCACCGCACTCGCAATCTTCTATCTCTGACCCTCTCCTGATACCTGGCCCAGATGCTTCTGTAGAAGAACGAAAGCAAAAGGAGCGACAATCCCGGAATGAGTGTGGCGACTGCATATGGCTCAAAGTAATAGGGCCGCAGTGCATGCAGGACCAGTTTGAACGGAGGAAGGGACTGTATTGGCGAGCTGACCACTATAACGAAGAGGGAATTGCCTGCCGCAGTGTAGCTGAAGCCTGTGTTATCCTGCGGATAGAGGATGACAAAGGACGGCTTGCTGACATTTCCCGACTGGTACTCCGTCCAGTCTTTGTAAGTGACGATTCCTATAGTCAGGGCACTGCCGGTTACGATTGTGGCGTGTATGCTGTCGCCGGCGGGAAGATAAAGCGGCCCCATGAAACTGTACTGGTCGCTGTTGGACGGTTCGAACAGGGTGTAAGGGGCCACAGACGTGCTCTCGAGAGGTGTCAGCATGAGTATCGCCGAGGCGATCATGAAGACAACGGCAAGCACGAATATGTCTCTCCTCAACATGTGCATTCCTCTTTTCCTCTTCATGCCGTATTGCCTCCACGTGGAAACTCGCTTTGCAGAGTAGAGGTTAGGCTGCACAAACTATAAAACACTTCGAACTCCGGCTGCTGCCTTCAGTCGCACTGCATTTATCCGCAGGGCATCATGTGCTTTCCAGAGGCCGAGCGAACTCTTAATAACCAAGTAACTTTTGCTGAAGACGGGGCCGTAGCTCAGCTAGGTAGGAGTTCCAAAGCTGGACTCCCTGGATAGAGCAACTGGCTTTTAACCAGAAGGTCCGGGGTCCGAAAGCGCAAGCCGGATTTCCCCGCGGCCCCGTACCCGCCCGAACGTGTGATGATTTGTCTTAGAGAAATTTTTGCTGAATAGTGTTAAATCGCGCATCGACCCTAGGTGTACCGGTAGTGCCTATGAGCGACTCAAAAGTAAAAGTTGTTATCAACGGCAAATTCGTAGAGTGGGAAGATGCAAAAGTGCACGTTTCCACACATGGCTTGCTGTACGGCTCGGGCGTCTTTGAGGGAATAAGGGCTTACTACGATCCGGCTGAAAAACAGCTATTCGTCTTCCGGCTGAAGGAACATGTCAGGAGGATATACAGGAGCGCCAAGGTGCTCAAGCTCAAGCCAAAACCGGGCGAGAAGGAATTATATGACCAGATTGTGGAACTCCTCAGGATCAACGATTACAAAACTGATGTGTACATCAGGCCAGTCATCTACTTTGGCGAGGGCGGCATAGGAATAAAACCGTCAAAGCAGTCAACCGACTATTTTATCTTCACACAGGAAATGGGCAGCTACTTCTCAAGCAGAAAAGCGCTTAACGTATGCATCTCCTCGTGGACAAGAATCTCAAACAATTCGCTTCCGCCCAGCGCGAAGGTCACAGGTGCATATGTAAACAGCATGATTGCGTCTGCAGATGCAGCTGAATCGGGATATGACGAGGCTATTTTCCTCACGCAG
Organism: Thermoplasmata archaeon; assembly: GCA_021796175.1. GTDB lineage: Archaea > Thermoplasmatota > Thermoplasmata > Sysuiplasmatales > Sysuiplasmataceae > JAJZXY01. The sequence continues at coordinate 7,354 of JAJYOM010000002.1, read as the reverse complement.
AACGGCTTCGTCTGCGAGGGAGCCGGTGAGAACATATTCATGGTGAAGGAGGGGAATCTGATAACACCGCCCCTTTCGGCCGACATACTTGAGGGGATCACGCGCGACGCTGTCATCAGACTTGCGGAGGACATGAACATACCTGTCATTGAGAGGGACATATCGAGGACAGAGCTGTATACATGCGACGAGCTGTTCTTCTGCGGGACTGCTGCACAGATTACACCCATCGGCAGCGTGGACAGGAGGACTGTTGCAGATGGCCAGGCGGGAACAGTCACAGGGAAGATAACAGACGCATTTGAATCGGTGATCAGGGGGAGGGACAAAAGATACCTCTCCTGGCTTACACCGGTATTCCCCCAGGTCATCCAAAAAGCTGTCTGAGCTGTGCTTGCCCGTTGCGATGGCCCTCGACCGCAGCAGGAGCCCTGGATATTCCTTCAGCCGGCTCTGCTCACATACCGTTCGCCAGGCCGTTTCCAGAATTCTGCAGTGGCGACTGACATATCCAGATCTCAGGATCGGCATTCTCCGGGTAATGCCGCTGTGAGCGAATTCTTTACAGGCATGGAACTGGCAGTCCATAGAGCAATGAAATGTGACCTGTCTGCAGGCGATGAAGTCATTCGTACTTACACCTTCACGCGCATCCTCTCGAATGCGCTCTTCGCTGGTTCACCTTCCTGTGGCTGCCTCCCGACATTTCACCGCCAAGCGGATACCGTCGCAGAAATGCGCTAAAACATGCCTGAATTCAGGTACGCTGGACTGCTTGCGACTTACTTGTGCATAATCATATATATTGGCCGTGGCATATTACTGTCAGCGGTTATAAGGTATATCGTCAGACGACAGCATTTAGCAGGGTGTTAATAATGGTCGAGTCAGAGAGGGTTACAATACGCCTGGACCAGGAGAGCCTCACTACACTCGAGTCTCTTGTTTCAAGTGGCAAGTACTCCAACATATCAGAGGTAATGAGGGCTGCGATCGAACAGTTCATCGACAGGAATTTCTCTCCGAGGCACATACAGAAAGTGACTGTGGAATTGCCGAAGGGTAATGCAATCGAACTGCAGAAACTCGTGAAGAAGGGAGACTCCGTTTCTGTTGACGATGCCATCAGGAACGCAGTGAGAGAATATCTGAGGCGCAGGATTTCACCAAAAGCTGCGGGAAAGACAAAGTAAGTCGCGAAGCTGTAATCCAGCCCCGGTTATTTTGGCCTGCGGTCGCCTTTCCCCCTGGTTTTTACCCGCCTGCCAGGGGTCGTGCGCTTTTTCCCGTCAATCGAATAGAGCGACCTTGTGATTACTCCCATCATTATGAAGAATTCCCATTTTGAGAGGTTGGCTCTGCCAACCAGACGCCTGAACATCAGCCTCGCCTTCTCTTTCTTGTGTTCCGGATAGTCAATTGAGTCGAGCAGACTGGAGAAGTGGCTGTACAGCTTCTCCTTCTCGAATGCGACCGACATGCGGACGGCATCTCTTACGTAATGGGTAAGAAACAGTTCGTAGAGCAGTGTAGTGACCGCATGCGACAGATTCATCACTGGATATGTTTCCGATGTGGGTATGCTTACAACGGCATCACACATCGCCAGCTCCTCGTTGAACAGGCCGAGGCCCTCAGGGCCGAATAGCAGCGCATACTTTCTTCTTGCACTCACAACGCGTTCTGCAAACTCTCGCGGAGTTTCGTAGTTACGCAGGAATTTCCTCTCACCCAGGTTCCTTATTCCTGTTGTTCCAACAACAACATCACAGTCTTCAATTGCCTGCTCCAGTGATTTCACCGTGACAGCACTGTCAAGTATGAAGTTGCCGTGCTTCGCACGTTTCCTGCCCTCGTCTCCGATGCTCACTGGCGAAACCATGTACAGCTCGCAGAAATCGAAATTGGCCATCGATCTGGCGACTGCTCCAATATTGCCCTCATTCTCCGGCCTTACGAGGACGATCCTGAATTCAGGCATCTCCGATCCTGTGGAAATGCTTCCCCTTGTTAAATCTAATCCTTAATCTGGAAGGAAAACACCCAAGAGTTAATTCGAAAGCATCCTTTTCAGCTGAACAACTCATTCCAAGATCATTTGAAAGCGAACGATAGAAACTTTTTAATGTTCCAAACTGATTGACCTTCACAATACCTATAATTCCTGATCCTTGGGATGGGTGGGATGCGAGGTCAGCCATATGAAATCGTTAGTGAATGATGCATTATCGAGAGCTACTCAGGACGACAGCTCAGCCGAGCCAGAACTGGCAGGCGACGGGTACAGTGCCGAAGACGATGAACTGATAAAGATTCTGTCCGGCCTCAGGACAAATATCAAGATCATAGGATGCGGCGGCGGCGGAACCAATACAATAGACAGGCTTGTGGAGTCAGGCGTCACCGGGGCTGAAATGTATGCAGCCAACACGGATGCCCAGCATCTCCTTATTGTAAGGGCGCCGCACAAGATACTCCTGGGGAGGAGAAGCACCCGCGGTCTCGGAGCGGGAGCGCTCCCCCAGGTGGGAGAGGAGGCTGCACGCGAGGCGGAGGATGATATCAGGAAATCGCTGCAGGGTGCGGATATAGTCTTTGTCACAGCAGGTCTCGGCGGAGGCACCGGCACCGGGTCAGCCCCCTTTGTCTCCCAGCTGGCCAAGGAGATGGGCTCCCTGACTATTGCCATATGCACATCGCCTTTCAAAGCGGAGGGTGCAATAAGATCGGAAAATGCCGAATGGGGCCTGGAAAGGCTCAGGAATGTCGCCGATACAGTTATAGTGATACCCAACGACAAACTGCTCGAGCTGGTGCCACGAATGTCCCTCAATGCAGCGTTCAAGGTAGCTGACGAGGTGCTTGTCAGGAGCATCAAGGGCATAACCGAGGTAATAACCAAGCCGGGGCTGGTCAACCTGGATTTCAACGATCTGAAGACAATCATGAAAGGCGGCGGTGTTGCAATGATTGGTCTTGGCGAAGGTGAGGGCGAGGAAAGGGCAGGCGATGCAGTTGTCGAGGCAATCAATTCACCCCTGATTGATGTGGATATATCAGGCGCCAATGGCGCACTCGTCAACGTCGTCGGTGGCCCGGACATGACAGTAAGCGAGGCGGAAAAGGTTGCAGAGTTGATACAGACCAAGATAAGTCCCTCTGCCAGACTAATCTGGGGTGCCGCAATTGACCCTGCCATGGAGAAGAAGATCAGGGTCATGGTCGTACTGACTGGCGTGAAGTCAAAGCATATACTTGGTCCGGCAGACAACGGTCAGGGCAAGTCAATAGACATGGATTTCATCAGGTAAGCCGTCAATTTGTCATCCCGGAAGGGCAAACCCCTCCCTTCACGCTCGACTGTCAGACTCATTCACCAGGGACGCACAGGGTCTGGCATGCTTCTGCCGGTTCACAGGGGACCACGGATATGGCAAAAAAATATTAAGTAGTAGACCAGATTGACTCAGGTCCACAGCGGACGCGCCGGAGAAAGGCGCCCGCTGAAGAAGGTAGCCCGAAATGAGCAATTCGATAACCAACTTCGACTTTACCGAGACGACCTACGAAGCACAGCGGAAGCTTGAAGACCGCTTCAGGAACATCGGGAAGGGGAAGTATGGCAGAATATTCAAGATGGCAAGAAAGCCGACTATGGACGAATATGTCAGGGTAGTGAAGATGGTTGCCCTGGGATTGTTCCTGATAGGCGGCCTCGGTTTCCTGTTATACTGGGTCTGGACTAATTATACAGCAATAGTGCCTGGAATTTTCGGCTGAGGAGAGGTGTTTTTTTGTCATCCTATGAGACCGGCGGCGGACTTTCAGAAAGTCAGGGGATGCGCTCATTCCTGATGGAAGTTCCCGGTGAAAAGGAAGCTGTCATTCCCGTTGGCGGCGAGTCTGAATTCAGTTCAAAGGTCAAAGTGCTGAGCGATGGCCCGTTTCATTTTGTGGTGGCCGCGAAACTGGTCAGCGGGGTTGAAGGATCTCCCGACTGGCAGGTGAAGGCATATCTCGACGGTGTCATGAAATGGGACAGCTACACGAGCCTTCCGTCCGAATTCGACGCGAATCTGAGCGCTGGCGACCACTGGGTGACGATTGTTATTTCAGTTGCTCCGGGTGCCTCGTTCGGTGATTCAACCGAAGTCGCTGTTTCAGCTGCGTCCCGCGGCTCCACCGAATCTGCCAGTTTCAAGGTGGCGGTCAGGCCATCCATACTTGCTGTCAAGACAGCAATAGGGCAGGAGAGGGAAGTGGCAGACTCGATAGGTGCAAGGGCAAAGGAGGGCCAGCTTGGCATATACTCCATACTGCTGCCGTCGACGATTCGCGGTTATGTGCTCATAGAGGCAATGAACAGCGACAAGATAGAGAATACCGTCAGAGGGATAAGGAAGACACATGGCCTTGTAAAGGGCGAAACTTCCCTGGATGAGGTCAGCCATTTCCTTACGCCCAAGCCAACGGTGAGCGGGATTATCGAAGGGGATATTGTGGAACTCATATCCGGGCCCTTCAAGGGAGAGAAAGCCCGCGTCCAGCGCATCGATCACAGCAAAGAGGAAATAACTGTTGAATTATTCGAGGCAGTCGTCCCCATACCGGTGACGGTCAGGGGAGACCATGTTCGCGTAATTGAAAAGGAAAAATAGCAAATGCAATTCAAAGGTGAGATCAAATGGCTGACAGGATAAACGTTCTGGTTGATGCGGGAAAGGCCACACCCGGCAACCCGCTGGGTCCTGCACTTGGACCGCTCGGCGTCAACGTAGTGAAGGTAGTGCAGGAGATTAATGACAAAACAAAACAGTTCACCGGAATGAAAGTGCCGGTGACAATAGAGGTCAACGCCGACAAGACTTTCGGAATATCTGTGGGGACGCCCCCCACCACCGCTCTAATTCTCAAAGAACTGGGTATCGAGAAGGGTTCAGGAAGTCCGAAGGGGACAAAGGTGGGCAATCTGTCAATGGCACAGGTCCTCAAAATAGCGGACATGAAGAAAGAGTCTTCTCTTGGAGCAACGGTCAAGACAAGAGCAAAGGAAGTCGTCGGAACATGTGTCTCCTGCGGCGTGACAGTCGAAGGCAAGGAGCCAAAGGCGGTTATCGCTGAAATCAACCAGGGAACCTGGGACAGCAGGTTCAGGTGAACCGCATCCTGCCGTAACCCGGCCATGAGAGCCGGCGCGTCAGGCCCGGGGTGAGGGAACTCGTTTCCAACTCCGAGGCAGGCAAAGTTTTAAATTATGGTTGCCTTAGTGTGACCTGCCGTTGTAGGAGAACCTGAATGGTTCGCTGCACTACAAGAGGATGATTATCTGGCAAACAAGGAAACTATAGAGGCCGTCAAGAGGGCCATATCTCTCTCACCTCAGAGAAAGTTTGAGGAAAGCGTTGAGGTCGCCATTAACCTGAAGGATGTAGACCTTTCAGTGCCCAAAAACAGGATACAGGAGGACATCATACTGCCCAAGGGAAGAGGCAAGTCGATTAAGATTTGCCTGTTCGGCGGCGGAGAAATGGCGATCAAGGCGCGCCAGTCTGCCGACCTTGTGATTTCGCCTGATGAATTCAACAAGTACATGGATGACAAGAAGAACGCCAAGTCACTTGCCAGGCAATATGACTATTTCATAGCCGAAGCACCGCTGATGGCAACAATCGGCAGGAAAATGGGAGTAGTCCTGGGTCCCAGGGGCAAAATGCCGAAACCGGTACAGCCCGGGGCCGATCCGTCAAATGTGATAAGCACGCTCAAGAAGACGACATCAGTCAGGACAAGGGAACGCAAGACGTTCCAGGCTCATGTGGGAACCAAATCCATGAGCCCGGAAGATCTGGCAGACAACATAGATGCCGTCCTGAACAGGGTGATCGGAAAGCTTGAAAAGGGCAAAATAAACCTCGATTCGGCCTACGTAAAGACGACAATGGGTCCGGCCGTCAGGATCATGTAGGTGTTCTAATGGCTCACACAAGAAGCTGGAAATCGGAAAACATGAAGCAGCTGTCCGACAGCATGAAATCCGCAAAAGTTGTAGGCATAGTGAGCATCACCGGATTGCCTGCCGCTCAATTTCAGCAAATAAGGAAGAAGCTCAACGGTGTCGCTGAGATACATGTGTCGCGTGCCAAGCTCATCAAGATGGCGATAGCGCAGGCAGAAAAGGATATTCACGGACTTGGCCAGCTGCAGGAGCTTGTTTCCAGGGACCAGACAGCACTGATATGTTCCAACCAGAATCCTTTCTCACTCTTCAGGACACTTGAGAAGAACAAGACTCATCTTGCCGCAAGGGGCGGAGAGATCGCGCCGGACGACATAGAGATAAAGGCTGGGGAGACATCGTTCAAGCCTGGCCCGATTGTCGGCGAGCTGCAGAAAGCGGGCCTGCCGGCGAGCATCGAGGGCGGCAAAGTTGTCATCAAGAAGGACAAGATGCTTGTCAGGAAAGGCGAGGCAATACCGCCCGCTGTGGCGTCTGCACTTACGAGGATGGAGATATTCCCGCTTATTGCAGGACTGGAGGTCAAGGCCATGTTCGAGGAGGGTCTCGTCTTCAGAAAGGACGTCCTTCAGGTGGATGATGCGCAGATACTGTCAGACCTGAGCCTTGCATCCAGGCAGGCCCTGTCTCTGGCTGTTAAGGGCAGATACTTCACACCACAAAGCGTGAGGTACCTGCTTGGAGACGCGCACAAGAATGCAGTTAACCTGAGCGTGAACGCAGAAATACCGACAAAGGAGACTGTGAATTTCCTCCTTTCGAAGGCTTCTGCCCAGGCATCCGCGCTCAAGAAGAAGACAGGTGATGCCTGAGATATTGAAAGAGAATACGGAGGTATAGGAATGGAGTACATATACAGTGCTTTGCTGCTGCACAGCGCTGGGAAGGAGATAAACGACGCGAATGTGGCGAATGTCATCAAGGCTGCGGGCCTGGAGCCTGATCAGGCAAGAATAAAGGCACTGACAGCCTCGCTGACCGGCGTCAACATCGAGGAAGCAATTGCAAGTGCGGCCGTCATGGCTGCACCTGCAGCGCAGGCAGCCGCACCAGCAGCCGAAAAGAAGGAAGAGAAGAAGAAAGAAGAGAAGAAGGAAGAAGCTGTTTCCGAAGAGGAAGCCGCAGCCGGTCTGGGCGCACTGTTTGGCTGAGCGCCCGGCCGCTTCCTGAAAGACTCTTCCCGAGGCACGACCCAGCCGTGCCTCTAAACACCAGCGGGGAATACTTTTGACTGAATTGAGCACGGGAAGCTTGCAGACGTCATACCCTCATGGTACTGAGTTCCTCAGGGATCCGTTGTTTTTGAGAACGAACACTTCAGACTCTCAGCCTGGGTAA
>JAJYOM010000060.1 GCA_021796175.1 Thermoplasmata archaeon | reverse complement strand
CATACATTCGCACGGGAGGCTTTTTTGTGCGCAACACCGGGGGAGAAGAGATGGTCAAGTACGACCCGCTGAGCAATACCGCCTTCCTTCTTGACACTGATTACTACGGCTATGTGAAGAGCATCGCACTGGCAGTTGCGGGCGATGTAATGGAGGAAAACCACGATATATACTCCATTCATGGCGCATGCCTGGACATCGATGGTCACGGCCTCTCCATTATCGCACCTTCAGGAACAGGCAAGACAACGACAGCGTATGGTCTCATGCGGATCAGGAATGTGCGATTTATCGGTGATGACTGGCATTTCTTCAGGTTCTTCGGTGATGAGGCCATAGCATACGGCTCTGAAAACGAGTCTTATATCCGGGCGGATGTGGGCGATGTGTGGCATGAATATGAAAGCCTTGTGAAGATAGCCAGATTTGACAACAAGAACAGGGCGGTAGTGGACATCAGCAGGATCGTCGGAAGGGGGAATATCCGGGAGAGTACGCCTCTCAGACACGTCATACTGCTGAAAAGGGACAAGGCGGACAATACTCCTATCAGGCGGCTCGAACCCGACGAAGCACTGGACTATCTGGTGAAGAACAGCTTCTGCAACCCTCATTTCCTGATTGAGGACCAGAGGAAGACAAAGTTGAGAATTTCAGCTTACCGCAGGCTGCTGAAGAACACGGATGTGTATCTTGTCAATACGACAGAGACACCCATGCAGAGCCAGCTGCGTATCCGCGAGGTACTTGGCATACCGAAAGATGCACCGCTCAGACCCCTCGCTGAACCGTAAGTCATGTGGCCGGGCTGTTCAGGGAAGGATGCTCTTCGACACTTCTTCAACTGTGCCGAGCCTGCTGAGCGTGCCCTCCACCATCGCGTAGATTGTGGATCGCCCCGGATTCGCATCCTTCAGATACGGGCTCATGAACCCGTCGAACCCGGACAGGACATCAGTACCCAGGGCAAAGGGACTGAATGCGGGCAGGATGAGTACCTTCCTGTCCTCCAGATGCAGGAACACTGGAAATTTCGTGTAGGCGCCAACGGAATCCACCACGCGGAGAGCGGGATGTTCGTGCCCTATTACAGTGCACTCCCCGCCCTTCTCCTCAACCAGCATATCGCCGTGTGCAAAGAGGATGCCTCCCTTCCTTGTTGACCTTGTTACCTGAATGCCGAATCTGCCTGCTATGTTGAGTATGTAGTTGTCATGGTTCCCCCTTACAACTATGACTCTTGCCTTCGAGGAAAGCAGGTCGAAGAGCTTCTTTATCTCGATCCATTCCTGAGGAGTATTTCGGCTGAATTCGTGTTTTACATCGCCATTGATTATGATTGTGGATGGAGCATATTCCCTGAGGATTGTCTCTATCCGCTCGATCTCAAGTTTCATCTGCAGTCGCGGAAGGAACAGACCCTCGGATTCCATGTATACCTCAAAACCAAGATGCAGATCGGAAATTGCAATAGTTTCGCTTTCCGGCAGGTATGCACATCCCTGGCCACTTATCGCGAGGTTGTCCATCAGCCTGTATTCAGCGGGCATTGTGTCGACGGAAGCATTCCGCTGTTAATATCGTGATGGTCTGTCTCCGGCGAGGACACCGAAAAAGTGATAAAACACGGCTGCAGGGACTGATGCCGATTACGGTTGCTCAGAAAATCATTCATTATATTCAGCGGTATCGGAAGGAAAAGAGAGAGTGCCCTCTGGAAGAAAGGCGTGAATGACTGGAGGGATCTCGCCGCGCTCCGCCAGGCAGAGCGTGACGGGAGGATCTGCAGAGAGATAGCCATTGCTGAGGAAAGGTACGAGTCCAGGGATGCCGGATACTTCTTCGATATGCTTCCCGCTTCTCAACTGTGGAGAATGCTCGGTGATTTTCAGGACGAACTTGCATATATTGACCTTGAACTGGACGGGTGGGGCAGATATGCCAGGCCGACCGTCCTTGGCATTTGCAGGAAGGGTACGTTCAGATGCCTTGTTCGAGGCTCAGACTTGAAGCAGGGCCCGCTGGAAGATGCCCTTGAAGGCTCAAGAGTGATTGTGACTTACAATGGGAGGAGACACGACCTGCACTATATGCGCTCTCTTCTGCCGAAGGAGCTCTGGGACATACGTGTGATAGACCTCCGGTACATTGCACAGATTGCGGGATTCAGTGGCGGGCTTAAGTCACTGGAACGGGATACCGGTATTGTCAGGAGGAGGTATGTAGAGCTGGCTGCATCAGGGCAGACTGCTCAGCTCTGGAAGACATGGAGCAGGAAAGGCTCGAGAGGAGCACTCGAGTTATTGAAAGCATACAACAGGGAAGATACCTGTAATCTGGTCCCGATAGCATTAAAGCTCTGCAGCATACTGAAAGAAAGGGTGGTGGCTGATGTCATTTGACGACAAGGCGGCAGCTTTTATAAACGAGGCGAAGAGGATTGCAAAGGTCGTTTCCTCTGCTGAAAGGATATATGTTTTCACCCACATAGACGCAGATGGCATATCTTCCGGTTCAATTGCGTACGAGACTGCCAGGCGTCTCGGTATACCTGTCGAGATCAAATTCCTGAAAAAGCTTGATGACGAAGCGACCAGACTGATCAGGGGGAAGACTGACGGCCTGGTATGGATGAACGACCTTGGCTCCGGTTATATTTCAAGGTTCGCGGGAATGAACATGGTTATCGCCGATCACCACGAGCCGGAACCTGAAAACCCTATAGCCGTCGAAAATGGCAGGGCAGTACTTGCGGAAAGCACAATAAACCACCTCAATGCACATCTCTTCGGCATCGAGGGCTCAACGGAGATATGCTCTTCGACGACATCGTATTTCATTTCAAGGGCGGTTTCAAGGGACAATATCGATCTTTCACCAATCGGCATTGTGGGGGCTGTTGGTGATCTCCAGGACAGCAGGTTCGGCAGGTTGACAGGAATGAACCGTATAGTGCTGGAGGATGCAGCAGGCAGCGGGTTCCTGGAAGTCGTGAGAGATGCACGCTTCTACGGTAAGGAAACAAGGGGGCTGACCAAGCTGCTGGAATATTCTGTGGATCCGCCAATTCCAGGCATAGCGAATGAGCCCGGATCACCAGAAAGGCTGCTGCAGGCTCTTCGAATAGAATACAGAAGAAACGGAAAGGAACAGACATGGTATGACCTTGATATGGATGCGAAAAGGAGCATAATGTCATACATAGTGGAACGCATGATTTCGGAACGTGTTCCGCCGGAGGAGATAAACCAGGTTGTCGGAGAAACATACCTGATATCTGCAAATGGCGGCGGTATGAAGGGTATGCCGAAGGATGCCAAGGAATTTGCCACACTGCTGAATGCCTGCGGTCGTTATGAGCACTATGAAACGGGCATGGGTATATGCCTGGGAGATAGGGAACATTCACTGACTGAGGCACTCAAACTGCTTGAGGGTCACAGGAGAAATGTGGCCAACGCCATCAAACTTGTGAAGGAAGAGGGCATGGTCCAGCTGAAGAGAGTCCAGTATTTCCATGTCAAGGACAGGGTACCCGACTCTATCGTTGGAACGATTGCCGGCATACTGATGAAATCCAAGGATGTTGACGGCAAGAAGGTCATAGTCGGCTTCGCCTATTCCGACGGTAAGGTCAAGGTCTCCGGCCGCGGTAACACACTGCTTGTTTCCACTGGGCTCAATCTGTCGGAGGCAATACGCCGTGCAGCCGAGTCTGTGGGAGGAATAGGCGGCGGGCACAGCATAGCCGCTGGCGCGACAATAGATGTGGGCCGGGAAACAGATTTCGCCGCAGCCCTTGATATTGCAATCGACTCGCAACTTGTTGGGGCCGGAGAACAGAAAACTAGCGCTTCATGAGCCAGACCAGCAGAGCCTTCTGTGCATGAAGTCTGTTCTCCGCCTGATCGAAAACAACGCTCTGCCTGCCGTCCAGGACATCGTCTGTAATCTCCATGCCCCTGTGGGCAGGCAGGCAATGCATCACTATCGCGTGGCTGTCTGCCAGCGCCATCAGTCTGCTGTTCACCTGGAACGGCATGAACACTTTTTCCTTCTCGTCCTTCTCTGCTTCCTGGCCCATCGACACCCATACATCGGTGTATACCACGTTCGCCTTCCTTACAGCGATCTGAGGGTCGGTTATGACCTCGATGCTGCACCTGTTTTCAAGGGATATCGATGCTGCCATCTGCCCGATCTTTTCAGATGGTGCATATGCTGAAGGTGTAGCAGCAACGAAATTGACACCGGACATGGCTGCACCAAGCATCAGGGAGTGGCAGACGTTGTTCCCGTCGCCAACATAGGCGAGTTTCAAACCTTTCAATTTGCCGAACTTCTCCCTGATTGTCATGAGATCTGCAAGTATCTGACAGGGATGTTCCGTATCATCGAGCGCATTGACGACCGGCACTGTAGAATGCCCTGCAAGCTCCCTCATGAGTCTGTTCTCATATGCTCTGTAAACCAGGCAATCCACATACCTGCTCAACACGCGTGCAGTGTCCGCAACCGTCTCACCACGGCCCATCTGAAGATCCTTCGAACTGAGATACAGCGCATTGCCGCCCAGCTGGTTGATTCCTACCTCAAATGACACTCTGGTTCTGGTAGATGACTTCTCGAATATCAGGCCAACATTCATCCCGCTGAGCGGTTTCTGCTTAACGTGGCCCGTGCCGCGCCTGAGTTCCGCCTTCAGCTTCACCGCCGAAGTGATAAGCGAACTCAGTCTGTTCCCTGCATCCGTAATAGAAATGAAGTCCCTCTTCATCATATCCTGCACAGAACATCACTGACCGGTGAAATAATAACATTGTCCCGAACTGGACATTCAACTGACTCTGCCGCTTTGAAATGCAGTGACCGCATGAGTGCGGCGTGTCGTGAGCAACGAATCATTTACATGACAGGTCCATTCAGCCGTTTGCATAGCTGTACGCAACTTTGGCAAGAGACAGCGCGCCGTATTTCAGTACATCCTCGTCGACTCTGAACTTGGAACTGTGATTTGGATAAACACATCCCTTCTTTTTGTTCATGGTTCCCAGGAAGTAGAAGACGCCCGGCGCTTTTTCAAGAAAACGCGAAAAATCCTCGCCCCCCATGATAAGTTCTGAGTCTATTGTCTTCGTGTCCTTTATGCCGGACAGTATCCGCTTCACCTTGTCAGTGCAGTCCGGATCGTTGGCAGTGACCGGATATGCATTCTCGGTGAAGTTCACCTCACACTTCGCGCCGAATGCCGTGGCGACACTTCTTGATATATCCGAAGTCAGCTTCTTCGCCTTCCTCCGGACCTCTTTGTCGAATGTCCTGATGGTGCCGAGTATGACAGCCTCGTCCGGTATGATGTTATCCTTTGTGCCGGAATTGACGCTGCAAACAGAAAGTACGAACGGCTCCGTGGGATCTATCAGCCTTGAGCGAATTCCCTGCAGTGCGAGGATGATCTGTGCAGACACAAATACAGGGTCTACAGTGTTTTGCGGCTGCGAACCGTGTCCTCCCTTTCCCAATACCCTGATCCGGAATCCATCAGGCGCGGCCATGGCAGGCCCCGGGCGCAAAGCGAACGTTCCCGAAGGATAATCTGCCGAAATGTGAAGCCCGAAAACATAGTCAACGTGAGGTTTCTCCATTGCCCCATCTTCAATCATTGGCAGCGCCCCGCCCCTTCCACCGTCTTCTTCCGCAGGCTGAAACAGCAATTTGACTGATCCTTTCAGCTCTTTTTCATGCTTCTTCAGCAGCATGGCTGCCCCTAGCAGCATCGCAACATGTGTGTCATGGCCGCATGCATGCATGACTCCGTTATTGCGTGATTTGAACTCAACATCGGCCATTTCCTCAACAGGCAGCGCATCCATATCGGCCCTCAACCCAATGCATGGTCCAGCATGCTCATCTCCAATAATGCCTACAATGCCGAAGCCACCAACACCGGTGACAGGCCGTATGCCAATTGCCTTCAGTTTCCCGGCTATGTACCGGGAGGTTGACTCCTCCCTGTAGGTCAATTCGGGATACTGATGAACATGCCTTCGAATTGACACTATCTCCTTTTCAATCCCCGGGAGGTCGGGTGAAAACACATCTTCCATGCACCGCCAATGGATGAAGCCATTAAATTGCTTTACCCGGCCCAACTGCCTGCTTCCCTGACCAGTGGAGTGACTGCCACCCCGTAAAGTTCAGAGGTCCGAGATCTGTGCCGATGCGAGGCCGGAAAGCTGCTGGTACGTGTAGACCGTAGAGGAAAGAGTGTATTCGACTACGAGTGTGTTTCCCTTTGAGCTCAACAGAAGAGAAATCTGGGCGCCGCCTGATGATATATTGACATAAAAATACGGGCTGCCGGAGACGGTTCCCTGGTGGTACGATGAAGAGTAAGCCTTGTTCGTCCCAAATACGGCGTTCAGTTCCTCATAAAGACCAGCGGCGTATGTGGTTGTGGAAAATGTCAGATATGCTGAACCAACTGTCACGTTCTTTGCATGGTCACCGTATGTCACTATCCCGAAGCCTGTCAAGTTGCCAAGGAATTCAGAGGCGATGACACTTGTAGCTGTTGAAGTGCTTGCTGAACCGGAAGATCCGATAGAGCTCGCATTGAGTAACGACAGCAGATTGCCGAGTCCACTGATATTGGCAACTGCGTACACGTACGAATCTGTGCTGAGGGAAAGAGCGGAATTGACCTGACTTGTCGTCGCCAGGCTGGCAGGAAACGGGAAGTTAGAACTGGAACCGAGCACTTCGACCTGACTCTTCATGAGGCCAACCATGCCGCCCTCGGTGACAGCACTGGGACCGTGGTAGAGGAATCCGGCCAGGTAGTTGCCAAAATGACTGTAAATTGCCTGCGTCGCGTTCGTCTGCGTTGTGGCGTTGACGTATGTATACGCAGCACCTGCCACAGTTCCCGAAGATAGTGAAACAGATGAGTTCGACTGGAGTGAAGCGGTTATATTCGAGTATGCTTCGCTGGCTGCAGTTGAATTCGGGAAATATATGAAAGAGGCAATGAGATTGCTGCCGTCTGCTGAATCGGAGAAGCCTATCAATGACAGATCGGCGGAAGATGGCCCGTTGACCGCAAGGGAGCCTGATGAGTTGAGCTGGGATGCCGAGAAATAGATGCCTTCATACGCCTGTACGAGTGAGCCGGGATTGTGAGCACCGCCGGAGACAAAATAGTTCTTCTGCCAGTTTCCGCCGATATTGCTCTTGACCACCGCAGTCGAAATGAATGGTGTGCCGGCTGTTGTGGATGGTTTGGACTTGAGAATACCGGGAACCGCAAACACAATGACACCAGCGATTATGACAATAATGACCACCATCACCACCGCGACGGTGACGCCCTTTGAAGCCATGTGAGCTGATTCGCAATATCCCCTATTTAACCGCTTAGACCAGATTCTTGGACTTGCCTTCTTGAAGTGCAAACGGGCCGGCCGTTCCCCTATAGCGCCATGGGGGAGTTATTAGATGAGTTTTCTCCGCCTCCCGAGTATTTGATATATAAGAATATGCCCTGATATGCTAGAACAGGGCGTAAAATATCTTCGTTCCGCTGTAAATAGACAAGTGAATCGATGGGGAAAGCGGACGTTATATTGTCTGTAGTGATCGTTGTCGTCCTTTTGAGTGGTCTGTTCAGCGGATCCGCCATCTATTCCCTCACTGAAAATGCGAATTCAGGCGGTTCACCTGTTGCATCAATTCAGCCATACGATCTGACGCTTGTGGTGACGGACGGAAACTGGTTCAATGGCACGGTCGTAAGCCAGCCGTCATTCTTCGTGCTGCAGGGAAACACTTTGAGTTCTTCGGCGACCATCACACTGCCGGCGGACAGGCAGATCGTTTTAACTGTTATTAACAACGACAATGGAACAGCCCAGCTGTCTCAGGTTTCATACAACCGGGTCATGGGGACAGGAAATGAAACAGTATATGTGACAAATTTACGTGGTTTCAACATGAACGAATTGAACAATCCTGAAAGCATACTATCGAACGGACAGGGTGTGAATATCGCCGCCCTTGCGGCAGATGATATATCGCACACTTTCACTATCATAAGCGGAAACACTCTTGTTAACATACCAATAGAACCCAGTTCTGTGGAGGTCGCAACATTCACTCTTCCTGCCGGCAGCTACATTTGGCAATGTCAGTGTGCATGTGGCGCTGGAGTGGGTAGCTGGAACGGTGCAATGAGTGCATCCGGATGGATGAACGGCGTAGTGACAGCGAGCTGAAAGCGATCAAGGCGTCCACAGAACAGGCTCAATGGAATTGCCAAACCACCGTCAGAATTCTGGCACACTGACTGCACCTCACAGAGGTAATTTGCAGGCGAAATCTGAATAAGATGTGAAAATCGAAAGTGATTGAATAAACGTGCGCACTTCATGGAGAAATATGAGGCTCTCTCCAAATCAGGGTTTCTGTACTTACAAAACCCTCGGCCTATGTGTGTATTGATGTTGCGGACTTCCATGATGCTGGCCAGATGGCGATAACTCAGTACTCTCTCAATGCAAATGAATCTTCATATCTTCCGCCACCGCCTCGGCTGTTTTCACAGAGTGACCTTTTCGTCAAAGAGCTCACTGGACACTGTATTGTTCGAAAATTTTAAGAACAGGCAACATCTGGACCATCCAGTTTCCGAAGTAATCGGCGAGCATTCAATACAAATGATGCTCCCTTAGTGTAGCGGCCAATCATGCGGGGCCTTCGACCCCGCGACATGGGTTCAAATCCCATAGGGAGCAGT
>JAJYOM010000059.1 GCA_021796175.1 Thermoplasmata archaeon | reverse complement strand
AAAACTGAATTCTTCATATTCTGGAGCCTCTGGGATGGGGTAAAAGATTTCTGTTTCATTATTTAATGATTTCAGCCAGCAATTAGGTCAATCGACCGGCTATCACTTAATTAGCTCATCAATTGACGCCATTTGCCCGAATATTATGGTCAATTGATTTCCGACTGCTCATCAAGGTTTTCCTCGAGCTTTTTCCACTTCACCGATTCATAGATGCACCTGTCCTTGCCTATAACCGCCCTGAACAGCCTATCAGTCTGCCCGTCTCTTCTGAAGCGTGCATTCCTGAAAGCGGCTGCAATTGCAAGATAACCCCCCAGCGCAATGTATTGCATGTAGTTGCCCTTGCCAGTTGAATCCCGTAAAGCTGCCTGCTTTTGTGTCTCTGAAATCCTTTCGTCAAACATTCGCGGGTAGTAATCACGCATCCATTCGCTGTCGGCAAGTATTCTTCTGTATGTTTCCCCACCCACGACGGTCCTTAGCCTCAGAAAATCACGGGCGAACAGCCTGCTGCGGTGACATTCCGCCTCCTTCCTGAATGCAGTCTCCTCCATGCTGTAGCAGAGGCACAGTGTCGGAGATCCGGGAGACATCTTCCTGATTGCCCTTGCTTCGAGGAGTGCCTGCAACAGCACCCTCCATAGCGATCCGTTTCTGGTTATGAGAAGTATGTCGACATCGTCGTGTTCTCCGGAGCTGCCGTATGAAACAGAACCGCTCACGCCGGCCATCAGAATATCAGGGCACACCCTTCGGAGCCTGTCAAGAAACATAACGCCGAATTCCAGCCTCTTCTGTGCCGAAATCCTTCTATCTCCATACCGTTCAAAGAGATGCTCCATTCCGGCAACAGTGAGAAGGCCATTTTTTTCCAGCACCTTTCCGTTGCTTACAAGGCGCTCAAGGGAGTCTTCCGCACCGTCATCGGCCACTTCGGACCATGCCCACATCAGCGTTTCCTCCCTACCCATGACACCTCCGAAGGAAGCGGAATGTCCGAGTTCCTGAACGATGCCTGCTTCACTCTCCTTCTCTTCTGGGCGCCGGAACACTGTGGCCATTCTGGCCTACCTCCAGGCGGCATTCTTGACCCTTGTCCAAACGGTGTGTTTGTGCTCCCTGCTTTTTCTGTCCGCGAATGCGCCCATCATTGCAAGCAGCTCGATCGAAAGTATCCACGGCATAACTGGCAGTCCTTCAGGGCAACTTACTATTGTTCTGGTAATGATTCTCAGGCAGAGAAGAGGTCTTCTGAGAAAACTGAACTCGAATGTCCCGGGAGATGAACCGGTCATATCCCTCACAAGCATGTGGCCGAACAGTATCCTTCTCCTCTGTCTGTACAGGCCACGAAGATTTGAGGGAACAGAAACAAAGACCCTGGCCTTTGAGCAGTAATCCACCCTCTGCCCGTAATGCTGCGCCCTGGCAGCAATGTACGCGCCGTCATTCACCGTTCCCTCAGGCAGAGGGAGCAATGCCTGGGAGTTAAGGCCTATCATTTCATCTGTCAGGTGAATTTGCTGGCCATTCCGGCTCAGAGTTTCCATTGTAGTGTTGTGCAGGCTCCACAGGAATGACGAAATATGTCTGACAGTTGCACCGCAGCGCGTTTCTGCCGGAACTGGCAGGGCGCAAATGACTGCGTTCTTGCCATCCACCATGTACTCCATCATGTTCGAGATGGCACCTGCATCGGGCAGGGCGTCGCCGTTAATCAGAATCAGATGCAAACCCTTCATCGACTGTATTATCCTGTTTACGGCATCTGACTTGCCCTTCCTGGCCTTTTCTGTTATTACTGTGAGATTCAGAGAAGTTGTAAATGTCCTTGCAATTTCATCCGTCCCATCCGAACTACCGCTTACTACAACGACAACATCCGTTATCCTACAATCTTCTGGAATGGCATCACTCGACACCAGATCCAGGAGCCTCGCCATGTTTACGCTGTCATCGGTGGCGCATATGCCAATGGTAAAACGATGTTCAGGCATGGCTAGAAGCCCTAACATCCGCATACTTAAAAACTGTTATGATTTCGTTTGGGGTCTGGTGGATGCTGTATTGCCGACATTTTTAAACGGCGGATACATTCACGTCCCATAGGCTGAAATCGGACACATCTCTGCAAATGGCAAATAATCGTGATACAACAACAGTCCGTTACATGTACACTATATCAAGTTCCACCTCTGCGATCTCAAGTTCCTGTGGAACTATGTGAGCCGCGCCCGATTATATCGGTACACCTGTGGTTACTAGGAAGACAGGGATGTCAATGCAGCAGGAAACATACCTGCAAGGGCACTGAATGCAGTAGGGTAGGGCATGCCCGCATTGACGGGCGTGGAGAGAAGGGCATCCACCTTCCATAAAGGAAGGCGAGCCGAATCGCTGAATCGCGAATTGTTTGCGCCAAAGGGTGCCCCATTTTAATGTCGCAGGGAGTCCCGCGATTTCAATCATGGGAGGATGTCACGAATCTGTTACAATCATACGTATGAACATTTTTTCAGTTGGTCATTCAGGCGGGACGTGTACACATTTTGCTGTAAATTTCAATAAGACCCTGTACCTTCACTCGTAACAGATTTGGAGATTTGGTACGATGGAAGTACAGGGCATAGAGAATAAGGAAATCAGGGATTTAATAGCTGAGTATCTGGAAGGCAATGAGCAGGGAATGCGCGAGCTCATGACATGGTTCCTCAACCAGGTCATGGATCATGAGGCAGAACAGCAGTCCGGTGCAGGCAAGTACGTAAGGGGAAGGGGCAGGAGAGCACACAGGAACGGTCACAGGGAACGAACACTCAACACGAGACGTTTTCCGGCATATGCACCGGAACTCAATCCGGATGAGCAGATATGGAATGTGCTCAAATACCAGGAACTCTCAAACTGGTGCCCCGACACAATCAGAGAGATGGTATCAGGCGTGAAGGGTGCCCTTGGCAGGCTGAAAAGGCATCCGGAGAGGATAAGGAAGGCGATAATACATTCGCAGCTGCCCCTTCCAAATATTCGAGCATGCTGAAATAAGCGCAAAATAATACATTCTCAACCCAAAGGAGAATAATAGGCGGAACATGTATTGACTGCATCGGGAGCGATCATGATGCCGCCATTCAGTTTATCTGCGAAGATATTTCCAACAGAGGATCCTTCAAAGATTGCTTCGGCGATGCTCAACCTCATCCCTGATGCGACTCTTACAAGGAAATCGGGCCTGATCACCGCCAGTTCGACCAATGTTGAGCACATAGTGAAACTCGTCACTGACCAGAAGACGAGATATGCCTTTCTGGAGGCGGTTAACTCAGGGTGCTCAGGGAACAGTTTCACTGTCTATCTGAACAAGCAGGCGGCATTTGTTTCGCGGGTCAATATAGTTGATGAGCCAGGGCCACTTGGCTCAATTGAATTCAGCGGTGCTGTTGACGAACCTGTGGTATTCTTCGAGAAGATGCTCGACATAGTGGGCTACATAACTTCTAGGGAGCTGAGAAGGGCGGAGAGAAGAGTCGAGGGCGAGACAGGCGTAAGGAGCTGATTGTGGTGGATTTTCACCTTTCGTGCGCTTCACTCTCGCTTCGTGGTTTAGCCGACGTCATCGAATCCATACCAGAATCATTTTCAGGCTGGCAGATAGTTGCCGAGGGAAGACACAACCTGAGATCTGTTTCAGCAGAATTCAGAGACATCGCCGGGTCGTACAGCTTCGACTTCACAGTGCACGCTCCGTTCAGTGATATCAACATTGCCAGTCTCAACAAGGCGATCAGGCTCTCCTCCGTGACTGAAATCGCCGATTGCATCAGAGCCGGCGCAGACCTCGGACTACAGAAATTCGTAATTCATCCCGGTATGCACTCAGTGCTTTCAAGTGCCGACAGGGAGAGAGCATTCCTTCTTTCTCGTGAGAGCATAAAGGCGCTCTCCTCACTTGCAGAATCCACTGGGGTTGAACTCTTTGTCGAGAATATGGCAGGCAAAGATGCCATTGGCACGACACCCAGGGAACTGAGGCTCCTTCTGTCCGGCACTAAGACCGGAATTTGCCTTGATATCTCCCATGCGGCGCTTGAGGGCCAGCTTGTTGCTTTCTCCGCTGAAGAGAGAGTTGTCGGCATGGTGCATATAAGCGACAACGACGGCAGCCGTGACACGCATGCCCGGATAGGCTCGGGTAAGCTTGAACTTGGCGGAGCCGTGCAACTGCTGAAAAAACTCGGGCTCCCCGCGGTGATAGAAGCCGGGTCCGTTGAGGATGCGATTCATGGTATGAACGCTGTCAGCTCAATGCTCTGATCACTTGTCGCTTTCGTGACCGCAGTACACACACACGAATTTGCCGTCCTTGTACTTTGCCTCAAGGCTCCCGCAGTTGCTGCACATGTAACCGAAAACAGGTTCTCCCGGCGCTGTCGGAATGTAGGCATGAGGATCTCTCATCACCGGCTCTCCAGCGGAGGGTGGCCTGTAAGGATGCAGGATCGCCTGCTGCTGCAGCTGCTGTGCCTGTGCCGTCTGTCCCGCATTCTGCTGGGCATGGGTAGCCGGAACAGGTTCACTGGCCGGAGCGGCTGCAGCCGTTCCTGCTGCGGCAACGTACCTGTTGCTCACCTTCCTCGGCAGCATGTTTTTTGAGGAAATGAAACTCAGCATGACCAGGAGGTAATACACAAAGAATACCGCACCAAGGACCATCCACACTGTTGTCGATATCCCGATGAACAGGTACACTGCTGAATTCGGACTGGAAGACAGAACGAGAAGCGCCTGAGAATCGATTGCGAAGTGGAAAATTATCGATGCGAAAAGGCCCTTCTTCAGAAAAAGGTATCCCAGGAAGAGGCCCGCGACGGATGCCGGGAATATCTTCCAGAAGCCCCATCCCGAACCCGCAAGCCAGTGCCCCAGGCCGAACATCACACTGGATAAAATAAGGAAGAAAACAGCAGCCGGCCCCATCTTGAAATTGCCTCCTGCCAGATATTTCCACCACGGCCTGTCTTTTTTCTGAGTAAATGCCGCAATCAGCAGAAGTGGAAGGCCGAGCAGGAGCACTCTAACTGCGATTTCCTCCCAGACGGGAGCAAAAATGAAATCGAAAACATTCATCGCCCATGGTGCTGCACCGAAGGCAGGGGCTGATGTCGTGGATCCAAGGCCTTCAACCACAAGGACTACAGCGATGCTGATGAAATAGTAGGTCATTACGAGAGTTGAAATCATGAAAAGTGTGCTGGACTGAAGACCCCTTGATACCGGCTTCAGCTCCTTCACGAAGTTGCGTGAGCCCCGGAGCACATACGCGAAGCACACCGCTGCTATCATTACGAACAGCACGTAAACTATGCCGTAAATGATGCCCTGTATGGCGTATATTCCAACCAGCCAGGGTGTAATGAAATAGAACGGGAAGGCATAGGGGTATGCATCCATCTGCGGTATGTAAGTAAACCCGTAAATCGCACCTGCAAATTCCACAAGCAGCACCCCAAGGAACAGTATGGTGCCGAGAACACCCCCATATTTCGCGAGGTCAACCCAGTTGAAACCTCCAGACTTGGAAGTGGCTCCTCTACCCTTATAAGGGGGATAAACAGGAAATGGCTGGCGCACTGGCGGTGGAGTTGCGGCCTGCGGTCCTGCATCTGCCATTGGCTGGCCCTGAACAGTCTGCTGTTCCCTGGCTGGAGTTATGAGTGTGTAACCGCTTTTCTCCAGCTGATTGCGGCCGCAGTAGGGGCAGAACTTGGAGTCGGCCGGGATGAGTTTGTAGCAGTTGTAACATTCCATCCTCTGCTTTTTCTCGCTGTTCGTTGACTCCATCTTCAGTCCACCATTGGACTCACTGCAGCCATATTGTAAACCGGATGCAGCGGTTGCTCTGCTTCATAGTATTTGACATCCTATTAGAACATGTCTACTTTCCTTCCACCCAAGTGATGACAGCCGCATGGTTACATTTGATAGCCATAAGTGAAAGAAGAGGGAGAATGTCCCCGGTGTATTCTCGCGCTCCCCGAGGTAAACAGAATCATCTATGTGACCGTCAAAGCCTGCTCCCCCAGTCTTCTCCTGACGCCTTCCGCCCGCTCGTAGTCCACAACCGCAAGGAATCTGCCGTAACTTGAAGCGCACTCAAGGATACGTCCAGCCATGTGCTTTTCCCGTTCCGCTTCAATCCTGGCTATGCCTTCCGGATGCCTGCCTGCCTCGTCAAGCCTCAGTACCACTTCCTCCGCGCTGCCTTCGAAATGCTTTCTCAACCTTCTCTTCCGGAATATTGAGTCGAAGAAAAGGGAGACAGGTGTAACGTTCGCCATGTACAGGTCGGTGTAATCGTCATCATCCATGTCAAGTCCGACAACATCCATTCCAGTCGCATCCCCCGCAGCCACTGTGAACAGATGGGAGGGCGAAGGCAGAACGACGTCGCCGAATCTTGACATCTCCCTCATGTAGAAGATGTCAAAATCGGAATAGTCGGGCTCGGGCTGCTCCTCCGATGCGTTCCATTTCCTCAGGTTCTCTATCTGAGCGGTCGTGACAGAAATGCCGGCTGCTCTGGGCCTGCATCTGTCCATCGCGCCCCGGATCAGTTCCACTTCCGAAGCCAGGCCGCAGATGGCTGCGACAAGAACAACAGTGTGGTCGCCAATGACAAAGGACCACTCCCTTTCAACCATCTGTACACCGCGGCTCAGTCTTTTCCGCGCTGCCTTCTTTTATCAGCCACGGCAGACAGATCGTCCGGGAAATGCATGGAAAGCAGTTCCTCCCTGTCTATCACCGGTATGCCGGCAGCAGTTTCCTTCTCTGTATTGGACTGAAGGAAGATGACGGCTTCCTTCTCTGCAATCTTTGTTATGTTGTGGAGCGCCTCCGCGCTGAGCCTGAAGTCAGCAAGCTCCTGCCCCAGCCATGTGATAAGCACATCATTCTTGTGGACTGTTATTGCATTGAATGCGGATCTGCGTGTCGGAAGAACCGAGTATCCCAGCTCTGTAAGCAGCCTGTAGACCTCGCTCTCAAATCCCTGGAACTCGTCGAATTCCGGCCTCCATCTCTCCGTTCCCTCCCTGACGTCTGTGTCCTTCAGATCCCAGTCCTCTAGTGGAAGCACAAACGGCTGATTGAAGAATTCCTCAAGGCGCTGCGCAACATCGACAACCGCCTTCATGCCGCTCTCGTACATCTGTATCGCCCTTCTGGAGACGCCAGCGATATCCGCGAGCGCTCCAAGGGAGAGATTCATCTCCTCTCTCATCCTTCGCAGCATGCTTCCGTCTATTCTGACATACAGGCCACCCGGCTCCGCAAGTATGAATGGAGGCACACCTTCAAGGAGCTCATCGCTAAGGGTTGACGGCGTCACAATCGGCACGTCAAACCTGGAGTATACAATCCCGTCCTCCAGACTGCCCGCACCTGAGTGCAGCCCGACTATCAGAGGCTTGCCCTCGAGCGCGCCTGCAATCCTTTTCATCTCAAGTGCCGTCTCCCTGTTGAATCCGTCGACATTCCTGAGTATCTTTACCAGCAGGAGTTCCCTGTCCCTCCTGCCTATGAGGTCGAAGGTCATGCTCCTGAAACCGGTGCAGTCCATAAGGTAGAAGCCAGACTTTGCGAGTATTTCACTCACAAGCCTGATTATTTCCTCTCTCCTGGATAGCTCAGGGTTTCTTGCCAGCAGCCTCACCCCACATATTCAAATTCCTTTGCGATCTTTTTGTACTTCTCAAGTTCAATTCTGGATGTTGGCCTCAGCTTTTCCATCGCCTCATCAAAGTCTGCCATTGTGATATTCATATCGGCCAATCCATCATCCTCGACCGAACCGCCTGAAAGAACGTGTTTCCTTATGCTGAGTATGGCCGCTTCGTTGCATATCGCCGCGACATCGGCACCGGTGAACGAATCCGTCTTCCTTGCAAGTTCGTCAAGATTGACATCCTTATCGAGTGGCATTCCTTTTGAATGTATCTCAAGAATGTGTTTCCTCGCACCCTCATCCGGCATGGGTATCGACACAACTCTGTCGAATCTTCCGGGCCTGAGTATGGCTTCATCTATCAGGTCCGGCCTGTTTGTAGCTGCTATGACCACCACGTTGTGAAGAGCCTCGAGACCATCCATTTCAGTAAGCATCTGGCTTATGATCCTTTCCGTCACCTTCGTATCCTCATCGGCGCCCCGCTTCGGCACAATACTGTCGATTTCATCCATGAA
Source organism: Thermoplasmata archaeon (assembly GCA_021796175.1). Lineage (GTDB taxonomy): Archaea > Thermoplasmatota > Thermoplasmata > Sysuiplasmatales > Sysuiplasmataceae > JAJZXY01. The sequence goes on along the minus strand of JAJYOM010000059.1, from coordinate 693 downwards.
TATGACGCACGGTGCTGCCTGCCTGGCCTTCCTGAATATCTCCCTGACTGCCTTCTCGCTTTCGCCGACCCACTTGCTGAGGAATTCGGGCCCTTTCACATTTATGAAGTTCGCCTGGCTCTCCGTCGCTATTGCCTTGGCGAGAAGTGTCTTGCCTGTCCCGGGCGGCCCGTACATCAGAACCCCTTTCGGCGTCCTCGCCTTAACATGGTTGAAAAGCGGTCCGTATTTTAGCGGCCATTCAACTGCCTCCTTGAGCTCCTGCTTGGCCGGATCAAGGCCGCCGATGTCGTTCCAGTGTACATTTGGTCTCTCTATGAGGACCTCCCTCATTGAAGAAGGCTGCATGTCCCGCAGCGCTCCGTAGAAATCATCCATTGTGACGCTCATTGTGTTGAGCGTTTCGACAGGTATGGCGTCCAGCTCCAGATCCAGTTTCGGCATTATCCGCCTGAGTGCCCGCATGGCTGCCTCCTTCACGAGCGCAGACATGTCAGCGCCGGCATAACCGTGAGTCAATTCAGCGAGCTTCTCCAGATCAACATCCTTGTCGAGCGGCACCCCGCGCGTGTGTATGGCCATTATCTCGGATCTGCCGGCCCTGTTCGGTATGTTTATCTCTATCTCCCTGTCGAACCTGCCGGGTCTCCTGAGCGCTGCATCCAGTGCATTTGGCCTGTTGGTTGCACCTAT
>JAJYOM010000058.1 GCA_021796175.1 Thermoplasmata archaeon | reverse complement strand
CAGCGATATTGATGCCCTATAGTTATACCTTGCCATATTTGTCATATTTGGACGTCTACTTGCACAAAAATGTGTTATTTGCCGCAAAATCGCAGAGCATTTCGTCGGTGATTCGGCTGATTGTCATATCCTTTTCATTCTGCCGAGCACAGGCTCGTACACCATTCCCTTGTCAAGTAGACCTTCAATTGCGCGATTTATCTGGTCATCTGTTAGCTTGGTGCCCTTTGCCGACCGGACGATATCATCCCACTCTGCCCCCCTTGTGCTCCTGTCCAGTTCGCCTATGATGTGCAGCAGTCTCTCTTCCACATCCGTCAGCTCCTCTACGCTGCCCTCAGGATGAGACTGCGAAGGCTGCTCCGCCCTCTGTGCGACTTCACCTGTTGCCTCCTCGATCCCGGGAATTGACCGAAGCGCCTCGACCACCATTCCTCTGTAAGATGCAAGGTTGGCATTCTTGTAATGGACAGCGGCGAGCGCAGCACCTTCCGCGAGCCTTCTTGGAGAACCCATCCGTACGATGCTATCAGTATTCGGCGGAGAAAGTTCATGCGCTGCCTTCATCGCACCGATGCGCTTTGACGTCTCACTGCAGGTCTCGTATATCCAGAAATCTCTCTGTTCCTGTGTTACCTGTGCTACCTCTTCCGCTCTTATCGAGACGTAAACGGTACCCTCTTCCGGGCTGTAGGTCTTTGCCTTGCCGACCACAGCAACGTACGAAGGCACTGCAATTGACTCAAGTGCTCTTGATGCTGTCTCCTGGTACTGGCCGGCGCTGACCCTGAAGTCCCCCGTTGGATCGGTCACCTTTGCGGTGTGCATCCTGCCGCCTTCAGCATCCCTGGAATCCAGTTCGGCAAGCACTCCCATAACAAGCACCCTGTTCACCTTTGCACCGAGAGGTGTCACAACAAACACGGAGCTCTTCTCATCTCCCTCCCGCAGTTCATAGTTGGACGAATTGAGCTCTGCAGCAAACAATCTGACTGCCATTTCTCTCATTTTCACATCCCCAGTGTCTGTATTACTTCCTGAAACAGCCGGACTGCCTTCGCCTTCACATCAGGAATGATGAACTCAGCGGAAGACGCATACATGTTCAGTCCAAAATCGTCGCTGAATACATTGCCTGTGAGTGCCATCGTTTTGAACAGCACCTTGGAAGCAATATCACCGATCACCGCTTCCTGTGAGAGCGTCTGCTCCGTCTTCTTCCTGACTGTGTCCAGTGACATGCCTGTTGTGTTTTCAGACAGCTCTCTGTTGAAGTTGACGAACAGTGACCCTGTGCCGTCATCCGCGACAAGCCTTACCCTGAAATCAGCTAAACCTTCGACGGCTCCGTGCAGCCTGCATTCGCCGAGCTTCAGCGTTCTGCTGCACTGTGGGCACCTGAAGACGAGTCCCGTTCCCTGCCTTACCTCAATAATTGTTGCAGCCACCCGGGCGTCCATCGCGCCGCCTCTTTCCTCAAGTTCTTCGATGGAATATGGGGCCGCGGCTGCAGCAGCCACCACCAGCTCCGTCTCCTCCTTCATCACCTCGGACTTGTCGTCGAATTTCAACTGCGGGACACCCTTCCACGCTCTGACATACCCGCCGCTTATCCTGACAGTGTCACCCTCCTTGAATTCGAAATCACGCCATCCTGTGAACGCGACTTTCCCTGTTTCGTCGGCAAGCACGCCGGAGACCATGCTCTTTGTCAGTCCCTGCACTTCTATCTCCTTTTCCGATACGCTTAGCAACCGGCCAGTCACTGTGATGTTTCCCATCCCCTCCCTAAGTTCTGAAATCCTGCAGACCCTCGGAACGCCGAATCTTGCAACACTGCCTATTTCCCTGTCTGCAAGTTTCTCGACCGTTGACCTTTCACTGAAATTGAGCTGCAGCTCGCCATTCCTTTCCCTTGAATAGGCTCCGTCCACCCTGACAACATCGCCCTTCGATAAGCCGAAATCCTTCCACGCGGTAAATCTGACTGTCTTTGTCTCATCGCCAACAAGGCCGTAATGAATCTCCTTCTGCTCTCCCTTGCTGTTTATCATCCGCGTTGCTACGGATATGATCTTGCCTTCAAGGAGAACGTTTGAGTCATTCGGCTGTATCTCCTTTATTTTTCTGGCTTCCCGCTTCCAGTCTGCAGCCTTCTCTCTAATCCAGAATCTGGACTTGGATGAAACATTAAGCTGCGGCCGGTCCCTGTAAGACGTGGTGTATGCATTCCTGAAAGCTATCAGGTCACCGCGCTCCACTTCCTGCGAAGCGAAGTCCCATATTGTGAACGGGATGCTGCCCGTGCCGTCTTCCAGCAATCCTGAAAGTATCCTCTTCTTCTCGCTGTTTACTGTTATCTCCCTCGGAGTGGCATACACAACCCTTCCGCTAACGTCAACTGAGCCCTCTCCGGATACAATGTCTGCTATGTTCTTCTCCACGCCTATGGAGAGAGCATCCGGGTCGCCGCCGTATTTCTTGACAATGCTCCTCTTTGCCGACGGAATGGATACCTTGTAATCACCGACAAAAACGTTCAGTTCCTTCTCAAGAGTTTCCTTTTCAACCTTCCCGCCCAATACCGAAAACATATCTTCTATGTGCTTTTTCAGCTCCGATTCCAAGCAATCACCGCTGTCCAGCTGGATAGAGTCAACCTGTATTTAAGCTGGTTTCGGAGGGACCCGAAACCATGTCGTTCACTCGCTGAATGAATTGCCTGCCGGATAACGTGTCTTCAGGTGCTCGAGGTACGTCTCCCGGCTGTGCCTGAGGTGTGACTCGTACCAGGATCGGACAACATCCGCAAGTATCTCGTGGAATTTGGCAGCACTGAAAGAGTGCACCGGAACATCATACAGGACGTACTGGCCGAATATTCTCTTCCAGCCGGAGTACTTGTAGTAGTGCTCTCCCTCGAAGTATTCGAATGTAAGCCTTGAGTAGTACTTCCCGTCCTGCGAATAATAAAACAGTTTAAGGGAATCACCCATCCTGCCTTCTTCGGCTGTTCTGTCGGTTAGCTCTATTGAATTGACCGCATGGAATCTGAAGTCCTCCCTCAGGGACCAGTCTTCAGGGAATTCCTTGAACCTGAGGAACTCGCTGTACTCAGGCTGTATTGAGAAGTGTATATTGGACCTGTTGAACCTGAGCCACACTTTCCACATATCCTGGAGGGCCATCATGTTGATATCCCTCTTTGTCCTGTTCACTTCGGCTACATCGTTCTTGATAGAAGACGCTTCTTTCTCCAGCTCAGCATCAAGTGCTTCAAACCAGTCCTCATCCCTCGGCTTTGGCTTGTTTGCCATCAGTATCGAGGAGGTAACTGGTCCCGCCGTATATTTAAGATTCGATAGCGAAACACAGCAGGCAGCTGCCTTTGCCTGAAGTTGCGGACCGGTGAATCAGGCTCAACTCTAAAGCTGTTCCGTTGCTGCCTGCGGCCGCATAAGCGAATTTCGATTCTGTCAAATCTGCATCTTTGCTACATCGGCATCACTGTCCTGTCCAGGTCAAGGCAGACACCCGGGGTCGAACCGTGACCAAATGTTCGTTGCTGCATCATAGTTGCGGTCATGCATGGCCCACAGGCGTATCGTCATGTCCCTCCCCAAGTTTTCCTTTCACACTTCCACGCACGGGGCATTTCTTATTCGGCATTCGGATGTTTGTCAGCCTTTCCATCACGACGCTCCATGTAATCTCCACTACCGAGTAGGGGTGCAAGGATGCGGGGCTGCGGCTGGGCTGTCAATGAACCCACATTATATCCTGTTGCTCAGGCCGAGCCTACCAGTGGAGCATTCCGTGAGGCAGATGTGGACGTCAGCGTTCACCATTGTCCGGAAGCTGCCGATTAGCTGCAGCAGCTCGACGATCCGCTCATATCCGAACCCTGTGCCAGTTACTGCGCATATATTGACATGCTGTTTATAAGCGCGCAAGGGAGAGGTTGCTGAGAGATGCCTTTCGGCACATCGGCGCCTCATGTGAGATTTGACAATGCCGTATTATGCAAATTTTTAAGAACATGTCTGGAATAATGCACTATGGTCTCCAACAGGATTAAGAAAATCATCGACGAGTACGACCCGTCGAAGGTCACGATAGCTACTCTATGCTCACACTCATCGCTTCAGATATTCCACGGCGCGAGAAGAGAAGGGCTGAATTCACTGGGTATTGCAGTCGACAGGGACACGAAGTTTTACGACGCTTTTCCGATGGCCAAGCCTGATGAATTCATCAAGGTGAAGGAGTACTCCGAGATACAGGATCTGGCGGATGAGCTTGTGAGCAGGAACGCGATAATCGTACCCCATGGCTCGTTCGTTGAGTACATGGGTGCCGACAGGTTCGAGAAGTTTGATGTCCCGAGCTTTGGTAACAGAGAGGTGCTGAAATGGGAGTCCGACAGGTCGACTCAGCGCAGATGGCTCACCGCCGCAGGCATTCACATGCCACAGGAGATAAAGGACGCCAAGGACATAGACAGACCAGTCCTTGTAAAGTATTCCGGTGCCAAAGGAGGAAGGGGTGCCTTCATCGCAAAAGACTACATGGAATTCAAAATGGCGATAGACTACACACAGCAGCACACAATACAGGAATACGTACTCGGAACCAGATATTACTTCCATTACTTTTATTCTCCTTTACGGTCGGCCGGTTATTCGCTCAACTCCGGCGGTATACTGGAGATGCTCTCAATCGACAGGCGTGACGAGTCGAATATAGATGAATTGTACAAGCTTGGCTCGACGGAGGAGCTCAAGAGGCTGGGTTTCTTCCCGACATTTGTTGTCACAGGTAATGTCCCGATAGTCATTCGGGAAAGCCTGCTCCCCAAAGTGTTCGAAATGGGCGCGGCAGTTGTCGAAAAGTCCAAGGAGCTTTTTGGCGGGCTCGTTGGGCCTTTTGCACTTGAAACCATAGTGACTGACAAGCTCGACATAAAAGTATTTGAGATATCCACAAGGATAGTTGCCGGCACCAATCCGTTTGTCAACGGCTCTCCCTACTCTGACATGATAGAAACAGGCCTGTCCACCGGCAGGCGCATAGCACAGGAAGTTAAACTCGGTTTCTCATTAGGAAGGCTGGGTGAGGTAGTTTCGTAGGAAACAGTCATTGACAAACCTGATCATCGCGGATGCGGAAGTCGAACTCATACCTGAAGCCATAGCATTGCACCCCACAGTCAGGGCATCATCAAGGAAAAGAAACAGGAATCCTGTGGAATGCGTGCTTGAATCGAGCCTGCATTATGCGGCAATGCGCTCACTGCCGGATGGCGGAAGGCGTGGGAGACCGGACATTGCCCATCTCTGTCTGCTTCTGGCCCTCGACTCGGTACCAAACCGGGACGGAAGACTCGGTATATATCTGCATACACGCGGAAACTACGTGATGGAGTTCAGTCCCGAAGTAAGGCTGCCCAAGAACTACAACAGGTTCGTCGGACTGATGGAAATGGCCCTGAACTCGGGCAGCATTTCTTCCGAACAGAAAGAACTGATACACGTTACAAGGGAGCGCCTGCCTGAACTGCTGAAGAGGATTGGCGGTGGGAATATTCTTCTTACAGAGAACGGCAAACAACTAAAGGATTATTCGGTCTTCCAGGGGTCAAACATCATAGTAGGCGGTTTCCCCCAAGGGGAATTCATCTCCGACATGAACGGTCTAGATTGCGTAGAACTCTCTCTGTACAGCTCAAGGCTCATGGCATGGACCGCAGTTTCCATGGTACTGGCGAGAATCTGAAGGCAGCAGAATAGTTTTTTTTGCGTCCAGACTCATGGCCGACAGTCCAGAGGACGCTGGAAAGATTTATGCCTGCTGTCCGGATATGAAAAAGCATGCCAGGGGAAACCGTCCAGGAAAAGAGGACACTATCAGTTGAGGACAGGACAGGCCTCAATTCCTATGATTTTGGCAGGAACGACTTCATCAAGGTTGACACTCAACTGTGCAGAAACTGCGACACGAAGCCATGCCTTTACGTCTGCCCTGCAAAAGTCTACAAACTTGACGGAAACGGGGAGATGGTATACAATCCAGAGGGCTGCATGGAACTCGGTGCGTGTGTTATCGTCTGCAAGCACATCGGGAAGGGCGCAATCACCTGGAGCTATCCGGAAGGCGGGAAGGGGATAGAGTACCATTACGGTTGATACACCGGTATCCAGCCATCCATCTGGATCAGAATGAATGCGCCGGGATTCCCCGCCTGAAAACTGTATTGGGTTGGTGCTGAATTGTACGAAGACAAGATTGTTGTCAGAAGGGCAAGAGCAGTCGATGCGGACAAGTTCATCGCGCTCGTGAAGGAACTGGCGCGGTATGAGAAACTGTCACCGCCGGGAAGGCAGGAGGTATCAAGGTTGAAGAGTGACGCATTCGGCAGGAAAAGAAAATTCGAACTGCTTATGGCATTCTCTGGCACGGAGGCGGTGGCGTATGCAGTATATTTCATGACGTATTCCACTTTCCTTGCAAAACAGACGCTCTATCTGGAGGATATCTTTGTCCTCCCGTCCTGCAGGCGGAGGGGAGTTGGCATGAATTTGTTCTCCCGGCTGGTTTCGACGGCGGCAGAGAGAGGGTGCGGAAGGATGGAATGGTCGGTGTTAAGGTGGAACAGGATTGCGCTGGCGTTCTACAGGAAGCTGGGCGCCACCGAACTCGGCGAATGGACTTACTACCGTCTCACGGCCGACAGATTTGCGGCGCTGTCCGAGATGAAAGCAAGATGAGCCCGCCCTGGCGGCCTCGGCTATCTGAACTCCGGTGCTCTATTCTTTCCATGCATCTGGAAACTCGAGTCATAAGCGCCTCTACTCCATCATAGTTGCTGAGATTACTATACTCCTGCCATCCGGCATACCTGAGATCGGCTGCGGCCCGGCATACTCTCTTCAATGATCGCCGAAAGGCTTTCCCGGGGCACTGATATCGTGCGCAGATCCGTCAGAATCATGGGTGCGCCTCGCTGCAAAGAGATTGGAGAATCCGGGATTGCAGGGGAGGTCAGCGTTAAGCGGGGCAGGGCGGGGCAGAGAAGGCAAACTTTGAGGGGGCTCGCGTAACCTTCGACTCGAACCAGAACGGGCTGATATGGCCAGTCACTTCTACCCGTTGTTGCTCACTCAAAGCTTTGAGAATTGGATGAATGTAATTAATATTCAACGGCGCCGAGGGGGAGATTTGAACTCCCGAGTCGCAGAGCGACACGAGCTTGCCGTGTAAAATTCCAGGCTCGCGCCTTACCGGGCTGGGCCACCTCGGCCTGTTGGTTCGTTATTTACCCTCCATATTTAATCATGATTGAAGCACAGGTTCGAGGATGCGCACATCGACTCCAGTCCACATGCATAATGCTGCTGGAATTGTTCGGTGCATTTGGATCCGATAGATTTAGATACGGTACACGGATAAACCGGGCGTGCTTCCAACTCTGAAGCCCGAAAAGCTGCAGGTTATACTGTCATTCATCAGGCAGAAAGTCGATGAGAGCGGCGCTTCCGGACTGGTGCTCGGCGTCAGCGGCGGCATTGATTCTGCCCTGACACTCCGTCTTTGCGCGGACGCCATCGGTGCTTCAAGGGTGCATGCTCTTCTTATGCCGGAGGGCGGATCAGTCGGAAAGGATGAAACCGACGCCATCGAATACGCCAGGCTGCTTGGCGTACCGCTGAAGAGAATCGTGATTGGTGAAGTAGTGAAGAAATTCGTCTCCGAAGTGGACGTGGAAGACAGGAAAGTGATTGGTAATATCAAGGCGAGGACAAGGATGGTGCTCTGTTACGCCTTCGCCAACAAAAACAGGCTGCTTGTTGCTGGAACAAGCAATAAGAGCGAACTGCTGTCCGGTTACTTCACAAAGTACGGCGACGGTGCTTCCGATTTCTGTCCGCTTGGTGATCTTTACAAGACAGAGGTAAGGCAGCTCGCAGCTTTTCTCAAGCTTCCTCCGGTGTTTCTTGAAAAGACACCCACTGCGGGCCTCTGGCCGGGCCAGTCAGATGAGTCCGAGATGGGCCTGACATACGAGGAGCTAGACGCTGTGCTGTATGCAGTCGAATCAGGCGGAAAGACTGGTTCGATATCGGAGATGACAGGCGTGCCCGCCGAAAAGGTCGGCAAAGTACTGGCAATGGTAAAGAGCTCAAGGCACAAGAGGAGACCGCCCTCCATTCCGAAATTGGGGCACAGGACTGTAGGTACTGACTGGCCGGATTGAGCCCTGTCCCGTGCAATATTTTTTACACTACAGCGCTTTTTGCCTGATCACAATGATTGGCAAATCGAGTGTAACAGACGCGTCAGGGACAGTCTACGCTCATTGCATCAGAACGCCCCTTTACAGGGATTTTCACCTGTCCAGAGAGACCGGGTTGGAAGTCTACCTCAAGCTTGAGCTTTACCAGCCGGTCAGGTCTTTCAAGATAAGGGGAGCAGCGAACAAGATATCGAGGATTAGGGAAGATACGATCATTACCGCATCCTCGGGCAACCACGGAATAGCAGTAGCTTACATGGCTGCCCGGCTTGGCAAAAGGGCAATAATAGTGCTTCCGGAAAACGTCAACCAGTCAAAGCTGCAGATGATACGGGACATGGGTGCGGAGGTTGTATTCCGCGGCACAACATCTGATGAGCGTATTGCGTATGTGAAGGAATATGCTTCGGCGCACGGCATACCGCTGATACCGTCCTTTGACGATCCGGAAATTATAGGCGGCCAGGGAACGATCGGTCTGGAGATTCAGGATCAGCAGCAGGTGGACGCAGTCATCTGTCCGATTGGCGGTGGTGGGCTGATCTCAGGCATTGCACTTTCGTATGAAGGCGTCGAGTCTACCGCCATCTTCGGTGTCCAGGCAGAGGGGGCACAGTCGATGAAAATCTCTGTCGAAAGCGGGAGACCTGTAACCTCCAGATCTGAGACAATCGCAGATGGTATCAT